>DASXAI010000764.1:0-12793 GCA_036406775.1 Acidimicrobiales bacterium | reverse complement strand
CCGTGGCTCTCGACCACTGCGGCTTCGCCGACATCGGCGATCCGGCCAGTGCCACGATGGCCGTTCTCACCCGGCTCGCCGGCCACGCCAACCTGCGGTTGAAGGTCACCACCACCATCCTGCGGATGCAGCCGCCCCGGGCCGGTGACGAGCGGGACGTGCTCGAGCGGCTGTGTGCCGGCTTCGGAGCCGGGCGCCTCATGTGGGGCAGCGACTATCCGCAGCACTACGAGGAGACGTACGCCGAGCACCTCGCCCTGGCCCGATGGGCCTGCTCCCGCCTGCCCGCCGCCGATCAGGAGCGCTTCCTCGGCGGCACCGCCCTCGAACTGTGGCCCGAGCTCGCGCCGTAGCGAATCGGCGCCGTCGGCCGCCACGCTGCGTTTCTCGGCGTGCCTCGCGTCGAAAACGAGGCAGATCTACGCCGAGAAGCCGAGCTACGCCGAGATTGCTCAGTAGCCGGTCGAGAGGTCGACGACGTTGCGCAGCGGCTCGCCCGCGACGAACCGGCTCAGGTTGTCGCAGAACAGGTCGAAGGCCCGGCGGGCGTAGTCGTCGCTGCCGGCCGAGCTGTGGGGCGAGATGTAGAGGTTCGGGGTCGTCCACAGCGGGCTGTCCGGAGGCAGGGGCTCGGTGCGGGCGACGTCGATGGCCGCCGCGCGCAGCCGGCCGGCGTGCAGGCTGGCCATGAGGGCGTCCTCGTCGACGAGCGCGCCGCGTCCGACGTTCAGGAAGATCGCGCCGGGACACATGGCGGCGAAGGCGGCGGCGTCGAACAGGCTCTCGTTCTCGGCCGTGCCGGGCACGGCCGCCACCACGACGTCGCTGCGGCCCAGGACGGCGTGGAACTCGTCGGGACCCGTGAGCTCGTCGACGTCGACGTCGGTCTCTCCCGGCGACCAGTGGCGGCGCAGCCCGATGAGGTGGACGCCGAAAGCGCGGGCTCGGCGCGCCACCTCCCGTCCGATGGCGCCGAGGCCCACGATGGCCACCGTCCGCCCGGCCAGCGTGGTGCCGTGGGCCATGACCCACCGGTGCTCGCGGGCGCGAGCGTCGTGTTCGGGGAGGCGCTTCAGGATCTGGAGGATGCGAGCGAGCGTCCATTCCGCGATCGAGGCGGCGCCGATGCTGGCGCCGTTGGTCAGGACGATCTCGCCGTCGGGCAGGCGGGCCGACACGAACTGCCCGACGCCCGAACCGATGGCTTGGATCCAGCGGAGGTTGGGGGCCAGCGGCGGCAGGTCCATCGGTACGTCGAGGGTGAGGATCACGTGGGCCCGGCCGAAGGCGGCGGCCTGTTCGGGCGAGAGCGGCGGCGCCTCCAGGCGCAGCTCGTCGGAGAACGGGTCGCGTTCGCGGGCGGCGCGGAACTCGTGCTCGATCTCGTAGGGGACGTCGAGCACCTCGACGCCGGGCCGGATGGCCTCGAGCCGGTCGTGATCGATCGCGTGGCGGAGTCCCGGGTACGGGACGTACACGACGAGGCGCCCTTGGTCCGTGTAGACAGGAACGGGCGCATGTTCTAGGTTCCGCCGCGGGATGTCAAAAAGCGTCTCGCCGGAGGCCGCCGCGCCCACAACGGACGAGTTGCTCGAGGTGACCGACGAGTCGCCTGAAGCGCTCTACGACCTCATGGCGGCGTACGGGTGGGGTGACGGCCTTCCGGTCGTTGCGCCCACGCCGGAACGCGTCGAGCGGATGCTGGCCGCGTGCCCGTCGTCACCCGACGAGGTGCTCGTCGTGCTGCCCCCGCGCTCGGGTGCGTGCACAGTGCGGATGGCCGCCGTCAACGCCGTGATGGCGGGCTGCCCGCCGGAGGCCTTCCCGGTGATCGTGGCGGCGATGCGCGGCCTCGGACAGCAGGAGTTCAACCTGCGCGGCGTGCAGGCCACCACCCATTCGGTGGCGATCATGGTGGCCGTCCACGGCGCCATCGTCGAGCGGGCGGGGTTCAACGCCGGCACCGGCACGTTCGGACCGGGCTGGCGCGCCAACGCCACCACCGGGCGCGCCGTCCGCCTCACCCTGTTGCACGTCGGCGGGGGCCGGCCCGGCGACGGCGACGCCTCGACGCAGGGCCAGCCGGCCAAGTACACGTACTGCTTCGCCGAGAACACCGCGGCCAGCCCATGGCCGCTGTACCCGCAGAGCCGCGGTGTTTCTGCGCCGAGCGCCGTCACCGTCGCCGGCGTGGAAGGGCCCCACAACTCCCACGACATGTGGTCGACGACGGCGGCGCCGATCTACCACAAGATCGCCTCCGTGATGACGACGCTCGGATCGAACCACGGCCCGATGATGGACTCGGAGATGTTCGTGGTGCTGTGCCCCGAGCACGCCGCTCAGGCCGCGTCCGAAGGCTGGTCGCGCGAGGACGTTCAGTTCTTCCTCTACGAGGCGGCGCGGCTGCCGGTGCGTGTGTGGCGGGAACACTTCCCGTTCCGGGGCATGGACGTGCCCTGGGCCAACAGCATCGACGACCCCGATTATCTGATGCCGCTCGTCAGCCGCCCCGACAACCTCAGGGTGCTGGTGGCGGGGGGCGTGGGCAAGCATTCCTGCGTCATCCCGTCATGGGGTGGGATCACCCGCAGCGTCACCCTCGCGGTGGAGGAGTCGTGACAACTCGAACAAGAAGGAGACGCCCGATGTTGATGTACCGCCCCGACGGTCAGGTCGCCCAACCGGCCCGGCAGCTCGCACCCGGACGGCGTTCGCTGGCCGGGGCCCGCATCGGCGTGCTCGACAACGGTAAGCCGAATGCCGGCCTGCTCATGCTCACCGTCGCCAACCAGCTGGCCCAGCGGGCCGGGGCGCCGGCGCCGCTCCACCTCGTCAAGAACGCGGCCAAGCCCTGCCCCGAGGACGTGCTCGACCATCTGCGTAGCGAGGTCGACGTCGTCCTCACGGGGAGCGCCGATTGAGGGTCGTGCACGTCGTGGAGTGTCCACGACCTCGCCCAACTGGAAGCGGCTGGCATCCCCACCGTCCTGGTGACGACGGAGGGCGGCTTCCACCACCTCAGCCGGCACGTGGCCGCCGACATCGGCTTGCCGCAGGCGCGGATGGTGGTGATCGAGCATCCGCTCGGCGGCATCGAGGAGCCCGCCGTCCTGGCCCGGGCCCAGTGCATCGTGGAGGACGTGCTGCGGCTGTGGACCTCATCGTGAGGATGCGCCCGTGGCCGTCATCATCGACCTGAGCGGCCAGGTCGCCCTGGTGACGGGAGCCGGGGCCGGAATCGGGGCCGAGATCGCCCGCTGGCTCGCCCGCGCCGGTGCGACGGTGGCCGTGAACGACGTCCGCGAGGGCCATGCTCGCGACGTCGTCGCCGACATCGAGGCCGGCGGCGGCTCGGCCTCGGCGGTGGTTGCGAACTGCCGCGACGACAGCGAGATCGAACGCATGGTGCGCGCTGTCGTCGACGAGCACGGCGGCCTCGACATCGCGGTCAACAACATCGGGATGATGGCCGGCCGCGGCGGTGGTCCGATGGTGACGTTCGACGGCGCCTACTGGCGCGACGTCCTCGACCAGAACCTGGTGCTCACCGCCCTGTGCGCCCGGGCCGAGGCGCACGTGATGCTCGATCAGGGCCGGGGCGGCGTCATCATCAATGTGTCGTCGGGCGAGACCACGCGCCCGTCGCCCTTCCTCGGCGCCTACGGGGCGGCCAAGGCGGGCATCAACCACCTCACGCAGACGATGGCCGTCGAACTCGGTCCCTCCGGCATCCGCGTCGTCGCCATCGCGCCCGGGACGACGCTCACGGAGACGGTCCGTGCCGCGTTCGACGACGCCCGGGTCGCCGCCATCGCCGAGTCGAACCCGCTGCGGCGCATGACCGAGTTCGACGAGCTGGGGCGGTTGGCCGTGTTCCTCGCGTCCGACTTCGCCCGGTGCATCACCGGGCAGCTCATCCTGGCCGACGCCGGAGCCCATCTGTCGCGGACTCGTCCCCCCAACCTCGGGCCCTGAGGTCGGGGACGACCTCGTTGGCCAGCCGCACGATCTGGTCGCGGATGGCGCCCGGCGGGATCCCAGGCAGGTGCACGCGCAGGTTGAGGGCATCGGCTCCCGTGGCCGTCATCGTGGCGGCGAGGCGCGCCACGATCTCGGTCGGGTCGGTGGAGATCACCGTCTGGTCGTCGGCGAAGGGCCGTCGTTCCGTCGTGGCCGAACCCACGCTCGCATAGACCTGGCGCTGGCGGGCGATCAAGTCGGTGAGCGGCTCGCCGATCCACACTCGGCGGATCAACGCCTTCGACGCCGTACCGCCCGCTTCGTCGAACGCGGTGCACGCCGCCGCCAGTTGCTCGACCGCGGACATGCCTTCGAGCAGGATGCCCGCGCCGCAGCGAGCCGCCCGGCGGGCCGCCGCCGGCGACACGGCCGCGCTGAGCACCGGGATCGGGTGGTCGGCGGCGCGTTGCAGGGCCCGGTCGCCGTCGAGGCCGTGGAGGTCGCGGCCGCGCAGCATGTCGACGATGCGGGGCAGCTCGGTCTTGAAGCGGGGCACGGCGTCGTCGACGTGCAGGCCCATGGCCGTGAAGTCGAGCGGCAGCGCACCGGCGGCCACGCCCAGCCCGACCCGGCCGGGATGCCGGGCGTCGAGCCACGCCACCTCCTCGGCCAGCATGGCGGTCGGTCGAAGCGGGAGCAACAGCGGACACGGCGCCGCCCACCCACGAGCCGTGTCGTCGAGGATGAACGTCGTGATCTGCAGCGGGTTCGGGAGGTAGCCGGGGAACCCGCCGTGGTGCTCGCTCGTCATGACGCCGTCGAAGCCGAGCTCGAGCGCCAGCGCCGCCTGCTGGCAGAGCTCGCCGACGACCTCGCCGGCGTCGAGCTCGTTGTGCGGGTACAGCCGGATCGAGATCGATCCCGGGGCGAAGGGGAGGGCCGACGTCACATGGACCAGGTTCGCACGAGGCGGCGGGCGGGCTCACGTCGGGGCCGCACCTATCATCCGCTCCGCATGGGGCGCCTCGCGGAGCTCGATCTCGACCAGCGGCTCGGTACGCGCGAGTACGAGCAGCGGCTCATCGTGGCCCAGCGCCGGCTGCTGCAGCTGCGGCTGCATCTCGGGGGCCAGATGGGCACGGGCGACCTCGGCCCGGCCCTGTTGGTGGTCTTCGAGGGGCCGGACGCGGCGGGCAAGGGCGGCGCCATCAAGCGCGTGGTCGAACCGCTCGACCCCCGGCACTACCGCGTGTCGACGTTCGCCCGGCCGAGCTTCGACGAGAAGCGGCACCACTTCCTCTGGCGCTTCTACCGCGAGATCCCCGGGTTCGGCGGGATGGCGGTGTTCGACCGGAGCTGGTACGGCCGCGTGCTCGTCGAGCGCCTCGAGGGCTACGCGACCGAAGGGCAGTGGGAGCGCGCCTTCGAGGAGATCGTCGGGTTCGAGCAGACGCTGGTGCGCGAGGGCATGATCCTCGTCAAGTTCTGGCTGCACATCAGCGACGACGAGCAGCTGCTCCGGTTCGAAGCACGATCGGAAGATCCGTTGCGGCGGTGGAAGATCACCGAGGAGGACTGGCGCAACCGCAAGCGCAACCGTGAGTACGACGCGGCCGCTGAGGAGATGTTCCGCCGCACCGACCACGAGCTGGCGCCGTGGGACCTCGTCGGCGCCAACCAGAAGCGCTACACCCGGGTCCGGGTGATGGAGCGGCTCAACGAACGGATCGAGGACGGCATGCGGCGTTGGGGTGCGGTGGTGCCGTCCGCCGACGACCTCCTGGCCTGACTCGGTTAGGCCCCGGTGCGGCGGATCTTGAGGGCGAGCGAGGGGCACGCGCTCGCCGCCCGCCGGGCGTGGCGCTCGAGGTGGGGCGGCACGTCGCCCTCCCGCAGGATGGGGTAGCCCCAGTCGTCGAGCGTGATTCCCTCGGGGAAGAGCTCGGCGCAGACGCCGTGGCCGTCGCACGCGATCGGGTCGACGACGATGCGAATGCTCATCGCCATGCCTCGGCGGCCGGGGGCACGGGCAGGACGGGACGAACGTCCACTCGGCCACATACCCCGTGGCGGTGGTCGTCGATGTGGTCGCGGAAGACCTCCACGGCGCTGGCGACGAACCGAACCGCCCCGTCCGGCATCTTGCACCCGCCGCGTCCCGACACGAGCGGCATCAAGCGTCGCAGCTCGGCGTCGGCTCGGTGCCCGACATCGCCGCGCCCGAGGGCCTCGACCGTGCTGGCGATGGCGGGCAGGCCGTGGACGCACGGGCCGCACTGGCCCGCCGTCTGCGTCGCCAGCCATCGCGCGACCCGCGCCACCTCGCGCAACGGACACACCATGTCCGGCAACACCGCGATCACGCCGCAGCCGAGCGACGCGCCGAAGCGGGCCAAGTCGGCTCGTGTGAGCGATACGGCCGCCGCCTGCTCGGCGCTGAGCCACGAACCGAAGTAGCCCCCGACGAGTACGGGCGCCGTCGGCTCGACACCGGCGTGCTGCAACAGCGTGCTCAGACGCCGGCCCGATGCCACCTCGAAGACGGCCGGCACCCGCCGTCCGTCCGTGATGGTGACGAGGAACGAGCCCGGGTCCTCGGGTGTGCCGACCGAGCGCCACCACGTCGCACCGAACCGGGCGATCAGCGCCAACTGGGCGAGGGTCTCCACGTTGTCGATGAGGGTGGGGCGCTCGGCCACACCGCGCTCGAACGGGCGCGGCGGGACCGACGTGGGACGGGCGTCGCCGCCGTTGAGCCAGTGCACCAGCGCCGACTCCTCACCAGTGATGTACCGCGACGGAGCCGCCGCCAACCGGATCGGGATGGTGTCGACGCCGGCCCGCTCGGCGACGGCGTGGCCGAGCGACGAGAGCAGACCGGCGTGGCGGCGGTCCACGCACAGCACCGCCTCGTCGGCGCCGAGCGCCGCCGCCACCACCGCCATGCCGTCGAGCACGAGGTGGGGTGCGTAGCTGAGGAGCGTCACGTCCTTCACGCTGGCCGGCTCGCCCTCGGTGCCGTTGGCGACGACGACGGGTGTGCGCCGGCCCAGGAGTGATCGGCGTCCCGCCGACCGCGCCACGGCGGCCAGCTTGGTGGCAGTGGGGAACCCGGCGCCGCCCCGGCCCCGGAGCCCGGCGTCGCCGACCTGTGACACGAGGGCGTGCAGGTCACGGCTCAGCCGGATCGGTCCGAAGCGCGTCAGATGCGATCCCAGGTCGGTCGCGAGCGGCGTCGCGATGAGGCGGGGGAGCCCGGCGGGCGGGGCGGCGAGACGGTCCCTCGACCGGGTCGACGTCGACACGGTGCTCACGGCGCGGCCTGTTCGGTCGGGGCCGAGGGTGTGCCCGCCCGCTGTGACCAGCCGTGTTGCAGCGGCCCGCTGAACGTCCAGATCAGCACGATCAGAGGTACGAGCACCGAGGCGATCAGGGCGGCGAGGCGGGGCCGGATGTGGGCGGGCCAGCCGACGGCGATCCGCCACCAGCACGCCGCCACGACCACCGCCGCGCACGCCACGTAGATCAGCTGGGCCCAGCCGTTGGTGGTGTCGGTGCCCGTCCCGAGGCCGTGCAGCACCGCCACGAGCCACGCAGCCCACGAGGCCCAGTGCACGGCCTTCCACGCGCCGTAGTTCATGTGGCGCCGCAGGAGGCTCGTCACCATGACGGCGAGCAACGCGTCGAACGACAGCGCGCCGAGGCTGAGCCACAGCGTCCGGTACGGCGATCGGAACGGCAGGACGGCGTCGAGCCAACCGATCGGGACGTAGCCGTCGACGACCGTGGTGGCGATGTGCAACCCGAGGAAGCACATGGCGATCACCGACAGGTTGCGGTGCAGGCCGATCGTCACGAAGCGCGGGAAGCGGACCGAGCTCCACCCGACGGACGTGACGACGCCGAGCGCCACGCTGGCCGTGAGGAGCACGAGGGCGACCATCCCGCTCGCGCGGGTGAGGAACCACATGCCCTCCGACGCCAGGATCATCGCCCCACTCCTGCCTCGGCGTCGGCGGGCCAGCCGCACGTCGTGGTGACGGCGCCGTCGTGGGCCACCAGGCGGGCCGGCAGTTGGCGCGTGTCCAGCCACTCGGGTGCGAGGGACCCGAGGACGATGGCGGCCGTCGACGCCGCGTTGGCCGCGGCGCACGTGGCGGCGGCGACGCTGACCGTGCGCCAGCAGGAGTCGGCCGACTGCCCGGTGGCCGGGTCGAGCACGTGGTGCAGCTCGTGACCACCGCGGCGCCAGCGCCGCCGCGTGGTGCTGGACGTAGCCAGGCCACCTTCCTCGATCGCCACGGTGGGGCCGCCGACCTCGGGCGGATCGTCGTAACGGTCGCAGACGCGCAGGAGCCAGCCGCCGTCAGGTGCGAGACCGGCCACGGCGGTGTCGCCGCCGAGGCTCACCAGCACGCCGACGCCGGTCGCGTCGGCACATGCCTGCGCCGCTTGGTCGGCGCACCACGCCTTGGCTGTGGCGCCGAGGTCGAGTTCGACGCCCCGAGGGACCGAGACGGTGCGTCGTTCGGTGTCGAGCCGGACCGCCCGCCATCCGGGCACGGTGAGCACCGACGGGTACGCCGGTCCGTCGGCCGGCAGCGACGCGAAGTCACGGTCGTAGCCGAGCAGGCGAACGGCTCGCCCGACGGTGGGGTCGACGACCCCGTCGGTCTCGGCCGCCACCCGGAGGGCCACCGCCAGCGCCGTCGCCAACGTCGACGAGACCTCCACCGGACGGCCGCCGCTGGCATTGACGGCCACCAGCTCGCTGTCGGCGCGGAACCGGCTGCAGGCCTGGTCGACGCGGGCCAGTTCGGCGCGCAGCACCTGACCGGCCCGCGGAAGGACCGCCGGCTCCGTGACGGCGAGGACGACGCCGGTGCCCAGGGCGTCGAAGCGCGTCGACGCGAACCCGTCGATCACGATCCACCCGAGCTGGCGGCGGCGCGACCGTGCCGTCCCGACGACGGGGCGCGGACGGGCGGCTGGATGATGGTCGGCTGTGTCGTCGTCGTGGTGGCGCGCGACCGTGCGGTGGCCGACGGCGCGGTCGGGGCGGCGGGCGCGGTAGCCGGCGTCGAGGTCACGGGCGGTGCCGTCGCTGCCGGCGAGGTCTCCGGCGGGGAGGTCTCCGGCGCGTCACTGGGACTGACGGCCGGCACGGTGGTGGTCGGCGACGTCGAGGTGCTCGAGGCGGCCACCCCGGCCAGCACGCCCACGCTGGCCACGCCGCCGGCGGCGATGAAGAGCGTCAGGTTGCCGACTCGGGCCCATCCGGCGTCGCGGTGGGCGGGCGTGCGAGGGCTCGTCACGCCGACCACTCTGGCCGATTCATGTAAGAGCGGCACGTCGCGCCGGTAAGACGTGAGCAAGAACCTCCTGTGTGTTGGCTGGGAGCTGGCGCGGTCGCCGTCACCCTCCAGGAGGAGGGGCGCAATCCGTCTCGAGACCGATGTCGGCCCAGGTCCAGGTCGGTATGGTGCGATGGCGATGGACCCGCCGGCGCTGGCGTCCCGCACGGACGGATGGTGGGCCCGCGTCGCCGCCGTCGCCAGCGTGATCGTCGGTGTGGTGTCGCTGTTCGCCCTCGACCGCCATCACGCCGTGGCCGAGATCGTCGTCGCCACCGCCATCGTGGTGTCGGGCTACCTCGTCCGAGCCCGTTGGTCGACGATGCCCACCGCCCTGCTGCTGGCGTGGACGCTGCTGCCGCCGCTGATCGTGAACCTGCGCGGCGACGCCGAGGGCACCATGTTCCAGATCGTCGTGGCCATCTCCTACGCCACGCTGATCCAGCCCGATCGCCGGATCCGCATCGCCTACGGCCTCGTCGGTGTGGCCATTCCCGCCTTCATCAGCCTCTTCGCCTATGACGACTGGGGTTGGCCCTACTGGACCCTCGGGATCGTGTTCGGCTGGTTGTCGAGCTGCCAGATGCGGCGCTATCGGCAACTGGTGGTCGAGCTCGATCAGACCCGTGAGCGCCTGGCCCAACAGGCGGTCGACGCGGAGCGGCGGCGGCTGGCGACCGAAGTGCACGACCTCGTGGGCCACTCGCTCACCATCGTCTTGCTCTTCCTTACGGGCGCCCGGCGGCGGCTGCGTACCGACCCGGGCGGGGCCGAGCAGGCGTTGGTCGAGGCGGAGGAGATCGGCCGCCGTTGCCTGGCCGAGATCCGCCATAGTGTCGCCGCGCTCCGCGCCGACGGCTCCGCCCTGACGACCATCCCGACACCGACGGCGCGTGACGTGCCGAGCCTGGTGGCGTCGGCCGTGTCGGCCGGCAGCGATGTGCGGCTGCACGTCGACGGCGTCCTCGACGAGGTCGAGCCCATCGTGGGGCTGGCCGTCTACCGGGTCGTGCAGGAGAGCCTGGCCAATGCGGCCACCCACGCCGCCGGTGCCGACGTGGCGGTGACGGTCACCGTCGCGCCCGCCATCGTCACGGTCGACGTGGACGACACGGGTGGTCGGGGGCGCGGCGAGGGGACGCCTGGGGTCGGCCTCGTCGGCATGCGGGAGCGGGTGGAGTCCCTCGGCGGCACATTGACGGCGGGGCCGTGCGGGCCAGGGTGGGCCGTCCACGCCGCCGTGCCGCGGCCCGAGGTCGGGGAGCGGGGGGCGTTGTGATCTCCGTCGTGCTCGTGGACGACCAGCAGCTGGTGCGCACGGGCCTCCACCGCATCCTGGCCGAGGAAGAAGGATTCGCCGTCGTGGCCGAGTGCGGCGACGGCGCCGAGGCGTTGACGGCGGTCACGGACGTCGCTGCCGACGTCGTGCTGATGGACATTCGGATGCGGGGCATGGACGGCATCGAGGCCACTCGTCGCCTGCGCCAGGCCGAGGGCCCGCCCGTGCTGGTCCTCACGACCTTCGACGACGACGAGGTGCTGTGGGGCGCCCTGGAGGCCGGCGCCGCTGGCTTCGTGCTCAAGGAGGCCTCGGCCGAGCAGCTCATCGAGGCCACCCGCGCCGTCGCTTCGGGCGGGGCATGGATCGATCCCGCCGTCCTGCCCCGCGTCCTGGCCGCCTACCGGGCCACCGTGGTTCCGAAGCTGCGCCAAGGCAGCCGCGCGACGCAGCTCACCGAGCGGGAGCTCGACGTCCTCCAACAGATGGCCACCGGTGCCTCGAACGCCGAGATCGCCCGGCACCTGTTCGTCAGCGAGGCGACGGTCAAGACCCATGTCGGCAGCATCTTCGCCAAGCTCGCCGTGCGCGACCGGGCCGGCGCCATCGTGTTCGCGTACCAGCACGGCCTCGTGGCCGGCTGATCGGCTCCACCGCGAGGAGGAGGCGTGAAGGGGTCCACAGGCCGATGTCCGGTCGGCTCCCAATCCGTACCGTCGTCACGGAGCGACCGAGAGGAGCCCGTTGGCATGGAACCTGTCGTCGAGGTGTCAGGCCTCTGCAAGGCGTACGAAGGCCGAGTCGTGGTCGATCACGTCGACCTGGACGTTTACGAAGGAGAGGTCGTCGGGCTGCTCGGCACCAACGGTGCCGGCAAGACCACGACCGTCGAGTGCATCCAGGGCCTGCGCCGGCCCGATGCCGGGCACGTCCGAGTGCTCGGACTGGACCCTGGCCGGCAGCCCGAGGCCGTTCGGGCCGTGATCGGCAGCCAGTTGCAGCACTCGGCGCTGCCCGACCGCATGAAGGTCGGCGAGGCGGTGGAGCTCTTCTGCCGTGGTCCCGTGGCCGACGCCGAGCCGCTCCTGGTCGCGTTCGGCTTGACCGAGCACCGGCGGCGAGCGTTCGGCGCCCTCAGCGGCGGTCAGCGCCAGCGCCTCTTCCTGGTGCTGGCCTTGGTGAACCGACCTCGGCTCGTGGTGCTCGACGAACTGACCGAAGGCCTCGATCCCGCGGCCCGCCGAGATGTGTGGGAGGCCGTGCGGGCGCTGCGATCGGCCGGCACCACGGTGCTGCTGGTGACCCACTACATGGACGAAGCCGAGGCGCTGTGCCACCGCGTCGTCGTCATGCGGGACGGCCGGGTCGTCGACGCCGGTACCCCGCGCCAGCTCGTCGATCGCCACGGCCGGTGGGCCCACGTGCGCTTCTCGCTGGATGACGGCGCGGGCAAGGTCGCCCGCCTGCGCGCCCTTCCGGGCGTCGCCGAGGTGGTGGTGCGGGACACCACGGTCGAGCTCGTGGGCGACCGCACGATGATCGCCTGGGTCGGCGCCTGGCTGGCGGCCGAGGGTCCGATCCCCGACGACCTGTGGGTCCGGGTGCCCGACCTCGAAGACGCCGTCGTCCACCTGCTGCAGGATCCCCTAACCACCGTCGAGCCTGCGATGGAGGTCGCGTCATGACGACTGTCCGCAAGCTGGTGCGAGCCGAGCTCCGACTGCTGCTCCGAGAGCCGCTGACGCTCGCCTTCGTCTTTGCGTTCCCGACCATCACCGTGCTCGTGCTGGGCGGCGTGTTCGGTTCGGACGATCCTGCCTTCCAGGGCATCGAGCCGGCCCATTGGTACATCGCGGGGTATGCCGCCGTGGTCATCGCCGCCATCGGGCTCGTCATGCTGCCCGTGCATCTCGCCAGCTATCGAGAGCACGGCGTGCTCCGCCGCTTCGCCGCCGCCGGGTTCCCGCGATGGTCCTTCGCCCTCGCCGAACTCTTCGTCGGCCTGATCGTGACGGCGGTCTCGATCGTCACGCTGCTCGTGACGGCCGGTCTGGTCTACGGCCTCCCCAGTGTCCACCATCCGTGGTACGTGGTCGCCGGGGTGGTCGTGGGTGCGGTCGCCTTCGTGAGCCTGGGACTCCTCCTCGGGTCGGTCGCACACAACGCACGAGCGGCGCAGGGAATCGGACTGCTCGCC
>DASXAI010000763.1:0-1830 GCA_036406775.1 Acidimicrobiales bacterium | reverse complement strand
CGCCCCCGCCGTGGCGATGAGGTCGGGCTCGTCGCCGAGGCCGTACCAGCGACCGATGAGCGCGGTGGTGAGCGGACGTTCCAAGACGACGTTGGCCGCTTCGACGCCGGACATCACCGCGGCCTCGATGCATCCGGCGTTGAGGCCACAGTTCGTCCAGTCACCGGCGATGACAAGGTTGTCGAGGCCGGACTGGTCGGGCCGCAGGCGACAAGCCGAGCTGCCGGGGAGCGATTGCACGTAGCGGTCGGACGGATCCACGTTGGCTCGAACGTAGACGCCCGCCCGTTCGCTGATCGCCGCCGGGCCGTTGTCGCCGCAGCACAAGTCGTATCGGAAGCCGTCCTCCGGTGTCGTCGCACCCGGCCAGAAGCGTGACATGTCGGTGTTCAGGAACGCCGCCGCGTTCCGCTCCACGATGTCGTTGGCCACATCGGGATCCGTCGCGACGGCATCGGGTAACGCGCTGCACAAGTGCACGACGGCGCCGGGGCGATCGTCCTGGGGCCAGGCTTCGGCCACCGCCAGGTGGGACATCGACGAGTACGTGTCGAACATGGCGCGATACCCACTGACCGTTGCGCCCGGATGAGCCCATCCGAGTTCCATCTCGGTCGGTCGCATCCAGAGTTGCAGTGCTTGCGTGGCGACGCTCCGCACGTTGGCCACGACGTCGCGCCAACCGGGAACGTGCTCGACGAGGGCCTGAGCGGCGTGGGGAACCATCCCCACCGAGATGGCGAGGACGACGACGTCGAAGTCGCGCCCCTGGCGCAGCTCGACGGCCTGCTCGGCGCCCCGGTCGGCCCAGAGGCTCTCGACTCGACGCGGTGCCGGACAGTTCAACTGCCGGGCGTCGGGCTCACTGGGGAAGCAGGGCAGGCCGCCGACCCGAGTGAGCGGTTCGTAGGCGTCGAGCCCGTCGCGGAGGACGATTTGGCGGCCCAGCCGGACGGCCGTCACGTTCCGATGGTCCTCGTCGAGCTCCACGCTGTCGAGTCGATGGAAGAACTCGAACCGCACGCCCCGTTCCCGCAGTGCCTGATAGAGCGGGGCGAACACGACGTCGCCCATCCCGGCCCGCATCTTCCAGAAGATGGAGCCGTCGTACTCGAAGAAGAGCTGGGCGGCGAGGAACAAGCCCAGGCCGGCAGAGAAGCGGGGCCGGTTCCGATCACCGTCCTCGTAGGCGAAGACGAGGTCGTACAGAGCACGGATGATCGGCGACTCGAGCGTTTCGGGCGCCACGCGCCCGGTGAGCCACTCACGAAAGTCGAGATGGTCGATCCGACCGAAGCCGTCGCCCACCAGGAGCCCATCCTCCAGTGCTCCGAGGACACATCCGACGACGAGGTCGACCGCTTGTGCGAGCCGGCGGCCCTCGGCGCTTCGGTTCACGCGGAGGGCCAACTCGGCCCGGAACTGATCCATCTGTCCCACCACGGCGCGCGTCGCTCGTTCACTCGTGCGACCACCGAGCCGAGCCAGCAGAGCGAGGCCCTCGATAGCGGCGATCAGTCCGGCGAACTCGGCGCGCCGTGCCAGTCCACCGAACTGGGCGAGCGACGTGATCTCACCCCGTTGCGGCGCCGACGCGTCGGGCGGAACGGGAGACGTCGTCAGGAAGACTCCCTGCCGTTCGGCGGCCGCCGGCTCGGCCGGTCCGGCCGATTCGAACGCCGTCGCCAGTAGCCGCACGGCGCGGCGGACGAACTCGGCGACGGTCATGGCGTGGCCTTGGCGCTTCCCTTGTCCTGGGACGGCATCGTCCGGTGCGAAGCCGGCGATCCACGGCGACGATTCTCCGCCGAAGTCGTCCTCGACGCCGAC
>DASXAI010000762.1:0-9077 GCA_036406775.1 Acidimicrobiales bacterium | reverse complement strand
CTGGCCTGCGCCGGGCGTCTCGATCTCCTCGGCCAGCGTCACGGCCGGGTACTCCCCCATCACCTCGGGCAGGCCGCGAACCCGGCTGGAGCCGCGCCCGATCCGGAAGCCCTTCCCCCGGCCGGGCTCGCCTCGCGTCGTAGCGTTGCCAGTGGCGGGTCGGGCGAACATCGCCCCTCCAGGCCGATCCAGGTTGCCCGTGAGGATGTTCAGCACATCGACGAGCCATGACGCCGTGGTGCCGAACGGCTGCGTGCAGGTGCCGATGCGGCCGTACACGGCGGCCGCCGGCGCGTCGGCCAGCTCGTGGGCGAGGCGGCGGATGCTGCCGGCGTCGACGCCGCACACGGGCGCCATCGCCTCCGGCGTGAACGGCGCCAGCGCGGCGCGCAGCTCGTCGAAGCCGTTGAGGGCGGCGCCGACGTGCGGGCCCGGGTCGGCTCGGTCGTCGGCGAACAGCACCTCGGCCACGGCGGCGAGCAGATGGGCGTCGGTGCCGGGACGGATGGCGACCCACTCGTCGGCCGCTTCGGCCGTGCGGCTGCGCCGCGGGTCCACGACGACCACCTTGCCGCCGCGCGCCTGGATGGCTTCGAGCCGGCCGGGGAAGTCGGGCGCCGTGCAGAGGCTGCCGTTGGAGACGTACGGGTTGGCGCCGAGGATCAGGAGGTAGGAGGTCCGGTCGAGGTCGGGCACCGGGACCGATACCGGCGTGCCGAACATGTAGCCGGCGGCCACTTGCTTGGGCGCCTGGTCGACGGTGGACGCGCTGAAGCGGTTGTGCGTCCCGAGGCCGCGAGCGAGCGACCGCAGGTACAGGGAGGCGGAGAGGCTGTGGGCCGACGGGTTGCCGAGGTAGAGGGCCACCGCGTTGCGGCCGTGCGCCTCCACGACGGGCGTCAGGATCCGGGCCACCTCGTGCCAGGCCTCGGGCCAGTCGACCTCGACGTGGCGGCCATCGCGCTTCACGAGGGGCCGGCGCAACCGGTCCGGATCCTCGTGCAACTGCTTCAGCGCCGAGCCCTTCGGGCACAGGAAGCCGTGGCTGAAGACGTCGGCGCGGTCACCGCGGATGCGGGTCACCGCGCCGTCGCGCACCGTGATCTCCAGTCCGCACCCGGCTTCGCAGAGCGGGCACGTGTGCCATGCCATTCGGTCTTCCCCCACAGCGGCCGAGGGTACCGTGCGCCCCGATGCGCCGGCTCTTCCCCGATGCTCTCGACGACATCGACCCGGTCGTGGCGTACACCGACGTCCGGCGGCGCCGCCACGACGGTCGGCCCTGGCTCCTCGTCAACATGATCACCTCCCTCGACGGCGCCGTCGCCCTCGACCAGCGCTCGGGCGGACTCGGCGGACCCGCCGACCAGCGGGTGTTCCACCTGCTGCGTGACCTCGCCGACGTCGTGCTGGTGGGCGCCGGGACGGCACGCGCCGAGCGCTACGGCCCGCCGGCCAAGCCGGGGCAGCGCATCGCCGTGGTCACCCGCTCCGCCAATCTCGACTGGTCGTCACCGTTGTTCGCCAGCGGCGCCGGGCTGGTGGTCACGGCCGAGGACGCGCCGGCCGTGCCCGTGGACAACGTCCGCGCCGGCCAAGGAGCCGTCGACCTCGCGGCCGCGCTGGATCGCCTCGAGGGCGACGTCGTGCTGTGCGAAGGCGGACCCGAGCTGAACGGCGAGCTCATCACCATCGGCGCCGCCGACGAGTGGTGCCTCACGTTGTCGCCGATGCTCGTGGGCGGCGGCGCCGGGCGGGCGGCGCGGGCGACCACGGCCCGCCCGACCGGGTTCGACCTCGTCCACGTGCTGGAGGAGGCCGGCTTCCTCTTCCTGCGGGCCGTGCGCGCCTGACCCCCGCCCCACCCGTTCCTGTCGCTCCGGCGCGCCGAAATCGACGCGTTTCCCGACAAGAACGGCGGGTGGGCGTCAGTGCCGTTTGGGCGGTGTGCCCTTTCCCAGAAGCGTCAGCTCGCGCTCGAAGTCGGACGCGGCGTCGAAGCCCTTGTAGACGCTGGCAAAGCGAAGGTAGGCGACCTCGTCGAGGTGGCGCAGAGCGTCGAGGACGGCCACACCCACGTGGGCCGACGTGACCTCGGGCCCGTCGAGGCGCATGGCGTCCTCCACGTCGGTGGCGAGCGCGTCGAGTTCTTCGGGTCCGACGGGTCGGCCCTTGGCCGCCGCCTGCACGCCGGCAACCACCTTGGCCCGATCGAACGGCTCGCGTTCGCCGGAGCGCTTGATCACGACGAGCGGCACTTCCTCGACCCGTTCGTAGGTCGTGAACCGGTGCCCACACGACAGACACAGTCGGCGGCGGCGAATGGCGGCGCCGTCGGCCGCCGTGCGCGAATCCACCACCTTGGTGTCCTCGGCCCGGCACGCGGGGCAGCGCATCGGCGCACCGTATCCCTCCACCGCGCCGCCGGGAACGGCGGCCTACGGAACGGCCAGGCGCTGACCGACCTGGAGCTCGGCTCCGCCGTTGGCCGCGCTGAGCGCGCCCACGAGCGGCCGCACGTCGCCCTCGGGTTGGAGGCGGCGGGCGATGGCCCACAACGTGTCGCCCGGTTGCACGACATAGGCGACGGGCCCGACGCGGTGCCCGGGGACGGAGGCAGGGGCGCCCCCGAGCACCGCCGCGACCCGGCCGGCGGCCAGGCTGGCGAGGACGATCACGACGACGAGCACGAGGACCGCCACCGCGCGCCGGCGGCGAACCACCGGCGCGGGCGGCACCACGACGAGGCGGGGCCGGGGCAGGATCGGCCGAGCCTCGTGAGGCGCTGGGTTGGCCATGGCGGCAGCCATGCGGGCTCCTTCAGGCGTGATCGAACGGGCGTTCGTAAGCGTGCCACGAACGGGCGTTCGCCGTCAAGAGGAAATCCGAACAGACGTCCGCCGAACGGATGTTTGACACCGGGCCCCGAACACCAGTACGGTGTTCGTATGGCCGACGTCCAGCTCACCGCCCGCCAGCGCCAGATCCTCGACGTGATCGAGCGCCACATGCGCATCCGCGGCTATCCGCCGTCGGTGCGCGAGATCGGAGAGGCGGTCGGCCTGACGTCGCCGTCAACCGTTCACAACCACCTCACTTCCCTCCAGCGGATGGGCTACCTGCGGCGCGACCCCACCAAGCCCCGAGCCATCGAGGTGCGCTTCGATCCGTCGTCGGGTGCGGCTGTCGAGCGCCGTCCGGTGCGCCACGTGCCGCTCGTGGGCGACGTGGCCGCCGGCACCGACGTCCTGGCCCAGGAGAACGTCGAGGAGCTGATGCCGATCCCCGCCGACTTCACCGGCGAGGGCGGCGACCTCTTCATGCTGCGCGTCCGGGGCGACTCCATGATCGACGCCGGCATCCTCGACGGCGACTTCGTCGTGGCCCGTCAGCAGACCACGGCGCAGAACGGCGACGTGATCGTGGCCGGCATCCCGGGCGAGGAGGGCACGGTGAAGACGTTCACCAAGAAGAACGGCAAGGTCGTGTTGGTCCCGTCCAACAGCCGGATGCGGCCCATGACGTTCGAGCCCAACGACGTGCAGATCTTCGGTCGGGTGGTCACCGTCCTGCGCCGCCTGTAGCTCGAGTCCCATCCTGTCGATGTGACGGAAATCGACGACAGTTGTCGACAACCGTCACGTCGACGAGTCGTCAGAGCGAGGCGCCGTGCTCGCGGAGGATGTCGTTGAGGACGTTCTTGTCGTGACGCTGGCCTTCGGCGAGGTGCTTGATCACGAGCACGCACGGCATGCCGTATTCGTGGCTGCCGAACCGCCGGGGCCGGGTGGCGGTCACGGCCACGCTGTTGGGCGGCACGACGCCTCGCCCCACCTCGGCACCGGTCGGCGCGTCGATCACCGGCACCGAACCGGTGAGGATGCAGCCGGCGCCGAGGACGGTGTTGCGCCCCACCCGTGCGCCCTCGGCCACGATGCAGCGGCTGCCGATGTAGCAGTCGTCCTCGACGATCACCGGCGCCGCCTGGGGCGGCTCCAGCACCCCACCGATGCCCACACCGCCTGACAGGTGCACGTTGGAGCCGATCTGGGCGCACGAGCCCACGGTTGCCCACGTGTCGACCATCGTGTTGTGGCCCACCCGGGCACCGATGTTCACGTAGCTCGGCATGAGCACGACGCCGCGCTCGAGGAACGCGCCATAGCGCGCCGAGGCACCCGGCACCACCCGCACGCCGGCGGCCTTGTAGCCGGACTTCAACGGCAGCTTGTCGGCGTACTCGTAGGGGCCGAGCTCGACCGTCTTCATCTTGTTGACGCGGAAGAGGAGCAGGATCGCCTTCTTCAGCCACTCGTGGACGACGACCCGCCCGCCGATGACCTCGGCCACGCGGGCCTGGCCGGTGTCGAGGAGGTCGACGGCCTCGCGCACCAGCCGTCGGGCATCCTTGTCACCCGGCTCGAGCTCGGCCCGCCGTTCCCACAGGTCCTCGATCTGGGCGTGGAGATCAGCCATGGCGCCCGACGCTAGTGCGGCGGGTCAGCCCTGAGGCGGGCCCCAGGGCGGCGTGCCGCCCGGAGGTGACGGCGGCGGCGGCGCCGGGAGCGGCGTCGTGGGTGGGGGCGGGGCGGGAGCCGGCGCCGGAGGCGCGGGCGCCGGCGGCGCATCCCACGACGGTGGTGTCCACGTCGACGCCGGCGCGCCCGGGTAGGCCGGTACCGGAGGCGGTGGTGCGCCGTAGCCGCCCCACGCCGCCTGCTCGGCCGCCCGCCGTTCCCGCTTGCGCCGGCCTCGCTTGACGGCGGTCACGATGATGCACGTCAAGCCCAGGCCGAGCCCGACGATGAAGGCGATCCCGCCGATGATGGCGTACGGCTTGATCGTGCTGATGATCCCCTTGCCGACGGCGATGGCGAAGGGCTCCGTGGCGTTCGACTGCACGTCCATCGTGTAGGTGCCGGCCGCCGGGATCGCCACCTTGGCGACGGCCCGGCCCAGCTTGTCATTGAACGAGAACGTGATGTCCTCGTCGACATCGGTGGTGACGGGAACGGGGCCGTTCGGGCCGGTCACCGTGATCGTGAGCTGCGACGGCGCGTCGTGGTCGGAGTTGTCGACGTTGTGCTTGGTCTTGTCGAGATCCGTGAACTCGCTGCGCCACTCGTAGTAAATGGTGTAGGTGCCGGCCTTCTTGAAGTCGAGCGTTTGTGGATTCTGTGCCGGGACTTCGAACCGGGCGAACTTGTCGACGGTGTTCGACGTCTGGATCGCCCACACACCGATGAGTGCCACCAGGGTGATGATGCCCGCGGCGATCAGGATGCCGCCGATCCAGTACCAGCGCCGCCCCGGCTTGATCGGCGCGTCGACGGCGGGCGCCGACGGCGGCGGCGGCGGGGCCGGCGGGGCAACTTGCTGGTACGACATCAGGAGACCCCCAGGCGCTCGACGACGAGATCGATTCGGTCGTCCGGTTGTACCACGGCGATGCGGGCGTATCCGGCGACCGTCGCCCCGTAGAACTCGCCGGGGCTCGCCAGCGCGCCGCCTTCCTTGGCCAGGCGCTCGGCGAAGGCCCATCCGTCACCGACGTCCATCCACAGGTAGAACCCGCCCTGCGGCATGGTCGCGTCGGCGCCGGTCCACCTCGAAAGGGCCGCGCCGAGGCGATCCAAGCGCCGCCGGTACCGGTCGCGCTGTACGGCCACGTGGGCGTCGTCGTCGAGGGCCACCACGCCGGCGGCCTGGGCCGGTCCGGGTACGAGCAGGCCGACGTGCTTGCGGACCTCCTGCAGGTAGTGCACGAGGTCGGCGTCGCCGGCGTAGAAGCCGACGCGGAGGCCGGCCAGGTTCGACCGCTTCGACAGGGAGTGAACCGCAACGACGCCGTCGAGACCTTCCGTGAGGATGGTGGCGCCCGGACCATCCCACGTGAACTCGACATAGCACTCGTCGCTGAACACCGGGACGCCGTGGGCCCGGCCCCACGCCGCGGCCGCCGGCAGGTCGTCGACGACACCCGTAGGGTTGCCAGGCGAGTTGACCCACAGGCACACGGCACGGGCGGCATCGACCTCGGAGATGGCGTCGAGCTCCAGACGCCACGCCGCGTCGACCGGCACGGGGACGGCCCGGCATCCGGCGAGGGTGGCGCCCATCTCGTAGGTTGGGTACGAGACGGCCGGGTAGAGAACGGTGTCACGGTCGGGGGTCCGCAGCCGGAGCCACTGCGGGAGGGTGCCGACGAATTCCTTGGTGCCGATGCACGCGCCGATCTGCGCCACCGGGACGTCGACGTCGAAGCGGCGGCCGATCCACCGCTGCACCGCGGTCCGCAGCTCCGGTGTACCGATGCTGGGCGGGTACCCGCGCTCGCTGTCCGACGTGGACAGCGCCGCCACCACGGCCGCCGGTGGCGGGTCGCACGGTGTGCCCACCGACAGATCGACCACCCCGCCGTCGAACGCCGCCGCCACTGGCTGGAGGCGGTCGAGGCGGTCGTAGGGGTAGGGAGGCGGGACGAAGCCGGTCATCAGGGCGTCAAGTCTGCCCGACGTCGCCCCTATCGCGAGGCGACGGCGAACTCGGACAGCCGGCCGGCCGCGGCGTCGTCGAGCCGGGCTCGCACCCGCACGCCGTTGTCGGTGTGGGTCTGCGAGACGACCTCACCCTCGCGGTGGACGGCGGCGAGCACGTCGCCGCGCTCGTAGGGTATGAGCAGTTCCACCACCGTGGCGAGGGCCTGCAGCCGGTCGGACAGCACCCGCAAAAGGTCGTCGATGCCTTCGCCCGTGGTTGCCGCCACCGCCACCGAGCCGGGGTGCAGCTTGGCGAGGCGCGCCGCTTCCTCCCCCGCGAGATCGGCCTTGTTGAAGACGAGGAGCTCGGGCACCCGGTCGGCGTCGATCTCGGCCAGCACGCTGCGCACGGCGTCGATCTGGGCCTGCGGGTCGGGCGCGCTGGCGTCGACCACGTGGATCAGCAGATCGGCTTCGGCCACTGTCTCCAGCGTGCTCTTGAACGCTTCGACCAGACCGTGGGGCAACCGGCGGACGAAACCAACCGTGTCGGTGACGAGCACGGGCTCACCGCCGGGCAGGGCCAGGCGGCGAGTCGTGGGATCGAGCGTGGCGAAGAGCCGGTCCTCGACGAGGACGCCGGCGTCCGTGAGCCGGTTGAGGAGCGTCGACTTGCCGGCGTTGGTGTAGCCGACGATGGTGACGTTCTGCAGGCCGCTGCGCTGGCGCGACTTGCGCTGCAGCTTGCGGGTGCGCTCCAGATCGCGCAGGTCGGCTTCCAGCTTGCCGATGCGGCGCATGATGCGGCGCCGGTCGACCTCGAGCTTGGTCTCGCCGGGGCCGCGGGTGAGGGTGCCGATGCCACCGGCCTGTCGCGTGTACGCGGCCGAGGTGCCTCGGCGCAGGCGCGGCAGTTTGTAGCGCAGCATGGCCAGTTCGACCTGGGCCTTGCCCTCGAGGGTGTGGGCGTTCTGGGCGAAGATGTCGAGGATGACGGCGGTGCGGTCGATGGCGGTACGGCCGAAGAGCTTTTCGAGGTTGAACTGCTGGGCCGGCGAGAGCTCGTTGTCGAACACGACGGTGTCGGCATCGACGGCCACCGAGACCTCTTTGATCTCCTCGGCCTTGCCCTTGCCCACGAAGTAGGTCGGGTCGGGCGCGTCGCGCCGCTGCAGGACCCGGGCCGCCTCGTCGGCGCCGGCCGTGTCGACGAGGAGCGCGAGCTCGTCCAGCGATGCCTCCGTGTCGTCCTCGCGCCGTGGCGGCACAGTCACGCCGACGAGCACGATCTGTTCGCGGATGGATCGTTCGATGAGACTCACGTGGGCACCTCGACGGTGGCGATATAGGTGGCCGGGCCGGTGAGGACCAGCTCCGGACCGAGACGAACCTTGGCATCACCGCCGACCATGTGCACGGTGATTTCCCCGTCCCGCGGGGTGGCCAGACCCCAGCGGGCGGCGGCGAAGGCCGCGGCGCAGGCACCGGTGCCACACGCCTCGGTGATGCCGGCGCCCCGCTCGTGCACGCGCATGGTGACGGCGTGACGCTCCGGGCCCGGCTCGACGATCTCCAGGTTGACGTCGGGTACCTGGGCGCCGAGCAGGCCGAGGTCGACGCCATCGACGTCCTCGACGGCCACGACGGCGTGGGGGTTGCCCAGCGACAGATGGGCCACGGGCCGGGCCCGGTCGACGCCGAGCGCGTCCCAACCCGGCGGGGCGGCGATGGCGTCGGCGGCGCCCATGGCAACGCTGGCGAAGATGGTGCGGTCGTCGCCGCCGGGCCCGAAGTCGACGGCGCGAACACCGGCGTCAGTGGCCACCTTGACCGTGCCCTCGCGCCGGCCGGCTCGGTGGGCCCAGGCCTGCACGAGGCAGCGGATGCCGTTGCCACTCATCTCGGCCCGGCTGCCGTCGGCGTTGTGCAGCACCATGCCGACGTCGGAACCGTCCGGGGGCGCGGTCACGGCCAGGATGAGACCGTCGGCCCCGACGCCGCGGCGCCGTTCGCACAGCTCGACGGTCAGGGCGGCTATCCCCCGGGCCGGGACGGGCTGGTCGTCGAACAGGACGAGGAAGTCGTTCCCCAGGCCATGGTGCTTGGTGAGCGTCAGACGCATGCGGTGAGGGCTCCGAGGACGGCGGGGACGGCGTCGAGGGGATCGGTGGTGATGTCGACCCAGTGAACCCGGGGATCGCGCCGGAACCACCGCTCCTGGCGGACGGCGAAGCGGCGGGTGCGGGCCACGGCCCGGGCGACCGCCTCGTCGAGCGAGCACCGGCCGGCCACGTGGTCGAGCAGCTCGGCGTACCCGATGGCCTGGCGAGCCGTGCGGGACAGCGGCCGCGGCCCGCCGGCGAGGCGGCGCACTTCGTCGACGAAGCCCGCCGAAAGCAGCGCCTCGAAGCGAGTCACGATCCGCCGGGCCAGATCCTCCCGGCGCCACCGCAGCCCGATCTGCACGGTGCCCGCCGGCGGGTAGTGGTCGAGCCCCGGCCCGTAGCTGCTGAACGGCCGCCCGCTCCCGACGCACACCTCGAGCGCCCGAATCACACGCCTCCGGTTCGAGGGCTCCATCTTGGCGGCGGCGTCGGG
>DASXAI010000761.1:0-2134 GCA_036406775.1 Acidimicrobiales bacterium | reverse complement strand
CCCTCCTTGATGGCGGCCGACGCCCGCTCGTGGCTGTTGGCGGCCAGGGCGTCCTGGCGCTCGCGGGCGATGCCGCCGGCCTCCTTGGCGTAGTTCTCGGTGCCGAGGCCCATCGCGCAGTGGTCGAACGCGCACGTGAGGCCGTCGTACATCATCGAGTCGACGACGGTCTTGTCGCCGGCCCGCATGCCGGCCCGGGCGTCGGGCAGCAGGTACGGGGCGTTGGTCATCGATTCCATGCCCCCGGCCACCACGATGTCGGCTTCCCCCGAGCCGATCAGCTGGTCGGCCAGGTAGATGGTGTTGAGACCTGACAGGCACACCTTGTTCACCGTCGTGGCGGGCACGGTCATGGGGATGCCGGCGTCGGTGGCGGCTTGGCGGGCCGTGATCTGGCCAGTGCCCGCCTGGAGCACCTGGCCCATGAACACGTAGTCGATCTGCTCGGGGCTGAGACCCGCGCGCTCGAGGGCGGCCTTGATGGCCAGCCCGCCCAGCTGCGCGCCGGAGAAGGACGCCAGCGCCCCCGACAGCCTGCCGATCGGCGTGCGAGCGCCACCGAGGATCACCGAACCAGCCATGAGGGACCTCCCCCTACGCGACGAACGCGGTCAGTGTAGGGACGCCCACCCGAGCAGAGCCAAGGCGGCGCGTTCGCTACCAGCGATAGTGGCCGGCCTTCACCGCGGGCGGGTGCACGGCGCGGCGGACGGCCCGGTGCACCGCGTCGTGGACCAGGCGGTCGAGCGCGGTGCCCTCAGGCCGGGGTCGGTGATAGCGGACGGGGCGCGTGTCGGGCGCCACCCGGCCCGCGATCGGACGACCCGGAGCAGAGCTGCGCAGGTCGATGACGCGCTCACGCAGGTCGATGACGTCGACGGCCTCGCCGGCGTTCGTCTCGGCCGCCCGCCGGCGCGCCTCGGCGAGGATGGCGTCCGCCTCGGCCCGGGCCGCCTGCACGATGGCTTCGGCCTCGGCCTCCGCGGCGGCCCGGAGTCGGGCCAGCTCCTCGAAGAAGGACCACCCCTCCATTGCTGTCACCGTAGCCCTCAGCGTTGGAGTGCGCGGGCTACCCACCGGTAGGTTCTGCGGTCATGCAGGAGATCCTCGACGCCATCCGCTCTGGCGCGTCCGGGGCCGACATCGGGGCTCTTCCGATCCCCGAGTCGTACCGCGCCGCCTTCGTCCGCCGGGACGAGACCGCGATGTTCGAGGGCGTGCTGTCGGAGGACAAGGACCCCCGCAAGTCGCTCCACATCGACCAGGTACCCACGCCCGAGCTCGCCCCCGACGAGGCCTACGTAGCGGTCATGGCGAGCGCCATCAACTTCAACACCGTGTGGACGTCGATCTTCGAGCCGCTGCCCACGTTCGCCTTCCTCGACCGGCTGGGCAAGGAGAGCGAGTGGGGCGCCCGCCACGTGCGCGACCACCACATCGTCGGCTCGGACGCCTCCGGTGTCGTGCTCAAGGTCGGCAGCGCGGTGCGCATGTGGCAGCCCGGCGATCGGGTCACCGTGCACTGCAACTACGTCGACGACCAGGACCCGTCGTCGCACGACGACGCCATGCTCGCCAACAACCAGCGCATCTGGGGCTTCGAGTCGAACTTCGGCGGCCTGGCCGATCTGTGCGTGGTCCGAGCCAACCAGCTGATGCCCAAGCCCACCCACCTCACGTGGGAGGAGGCGGCGTGCAACGCGCTGTGCAACAGCACCAGCTACCGCATGCTCGTGTCCCACAACGGGGCCCGCATGAAGCAGGGCGACGTCGTGCTCATCTGGGGCGCCACGGGCGGTCTCGGCGGCTATGCGGTGCAGTACGCGCTGCAGGGCGGCGCCATCCCGGTCGGCGTGGTGTCGAGCGCCGACAAGGTCGATCTGCTGCACGACCTCGGCTGCGAGCACGTTCTCGATCGCAAGGCTGCGGGCTACCGGTTCTGGGCCGACGAGCACACCCAGGACGAGAGCGAGTGGCGCCGGCTCGGCAAGGACGTGCGGGCGCTGGTGGGGGAGGACCCCAACATCGTGTTCGAGCACCCCGGTCGCCAGACGATGGGAGCGTCGGTGTTCGTGTGCGCCCGGGGCGGCCTCATCGTCACGTGCGCGGCCACGAGCGGCTACATGATCGAGTA
>DASXAI010000760.1:0-2248 GCA_036406775.1 Acidimicrobiales bacterium | reverse complement strand
ACCCAGGGCAATGCGTTCATGTCGATGTTCACGACGTTCGGCACGTTCACGATCGCGGCCGGGATCCTGCTCATCTTCCTGATCTTCGTGCTCCTCGCGGCCGAACGGTGGGGCGAGATGGGGATCGCCCGGGCGGTCGGCACGCAGCGCGGCCACCTGATCTCGATGTTCCTCTTCGAGGGAGTCGGGTACGACATGGTTGCTGCCCTCGTCGGAGCCGCGCTCGGCGTCGTCATCGCCTTCGGGATGGTGCGGGTCCTGGCCAGCGCGCTCAACACTCAGGGCCTCGACCTGACCTTCAGCGTGCAGTGGCGCAGCATCGTGATCTCGTTCGCCCTCGGTGTGCTCCTGACGCTGCTCGTCGTCGCGCTGTCGGCGTGGCGAGTGAGCGTCCTCAACATGTCGACGGCGATCCGCAACCTGCCCGATCCGGCCCGCCGGCGGCGCCGTGGCCACTGGGTGCTCGGCACCGTTGGTGTGGCGTTCGGTGCCTTCCTGACGCTGAACGGCGCCAGCAGTGCCCAGGCGACGCCCCTGCTCGTCGGCGTGTCGCTCGTCATCGTGTCGCTCGTGCCGATCGCCGTGGCCGTTGGACTGCCCGAGCGCGTGGCCTACACGGCCGGAGGCGCGGCGCTCGTCGTCTGGCTCCTGCTGCCGTTCTCGGTCTACAAGGCGATCGTTCCCGACCTGTCGATGGACTTCTCGACGTGGGTCGCCAACGGTCTGCTCGTCGTCGTCGGAGCAGCGTGGCTCATCGTGTACAACGCCGACCTCATCCTCGGTGCGACCATGCGGGTGTTCGGGCGCATCAAGGGCCTGGCGCCCGTGTTGCGGACCTCGATCACCACACCGCTCCGGAACCGGTTCCGCACGGGCATGACGCTGGCGATGTTCACCCTCGTCGTCTTCACCCTTGTGGTCGGTACGACGACGACGAGTTCGTTCACGAACGCCATGAACAACGTCGACCAGTTCGGCGGCGGGTTCCAGGTTCGTACGGAGACGTCTCCTCTGAGCCCCGTGCCTGACATGGCCACGGCCGTCAATCGGGTCGACGGGCTGCCGCCTGGCTCCGTGACCGCCGTCGGGGCGCAGTCGTTCGTGCCGGCCCAAGTCCAAGTCCGCGGTTCAGGCCAGCCGTTCGAGGACTATCCCCTCCGCGGTCTCGACGACGGGTACCTCCGGGGCACGACGTACGGCCTGGCGGCCATCGCCCACGGCTACACGACACCTCGTGAGGTGTGGAACGCGCTGGCCTCCGACCCCGGGCTCGCCGTCGTCGACGCCTCGGTGGTGAAGCGCCGGTCGAACTGGGGGTTCGGTGTGGCACCCGACTTCCGGATCACCGGCTTCTACCTCGAGGACAAGGCCTTCGATCCGGTCACGGTCGACGTGCGCGATCCCGCCACAGGCGCGACCCAAACGGTCACGGTGATCGGCGTGCTGAGCGACACCGTTCCGTACTCGATGGCGGGCGTCTCGGTGTCCCAACGCGCCTTGAGCGAGTTCGGTGACCGCGCCACGCCAACGGTCAGCTTCCTGCGACTCGGCCCCGGCGTCGACGCCACCGTTGCAGCCAAGCGTGTCGAGGCCGCCTTCCTGCCCAACGGGATGCACGCCCAGGCCATGTCGGAGCTCCTCGACGACGCCGTCGGCACGTCGATCACCTTCCAGCGGATCATCCTCGGCTTCATGGGCCTCGGTCTGGTGATCGGCGTCGCCGCCCTGGCTGTCATCAGTGCCCGCTCCGTGGTGGAGCGTCGTCAGCAGATCGGTGTGCTGCGAGCGATCGGCTTCCAGCGCGAGATGGTCCAGCGCAGCTTCCTGCTCGAATCGTCGTTCATCACGCTGATCTCCATCGTCGTGGGAACGGCCTTGGGTCTGATCATCGCTCGCAACGTGGTGGCCGACGCGGCCGAATCGCCGTCGTGGGCCAACCTTCACCTGACGGTTCCGTGGGCCGCGCTGGCCGTGATCTTCGTGGCGGTGTATGCCGCCGGGCTGCTCACCACGTGGGCACCGGCCCGCCGCGCCTCCCGCGTGTATCCCGCCGCCGCCCTGCGCTACCAGTAGCGGCCATCGTCGAGGAAGGAGCGCTGGCCATGGCGCTTGGAGGTGCCCGTCGTCCGCACTACGGCTTCGCCGCGGCCGCGGCCGGCGGCGTGCTCGCCGGCGGCGTGCTCACGTTGGCGGGCGCCGACGACGCGGCCGACGTCGTCTGGATCGCGACGACACTCACCGGCGTGGG
>DASXAI010000759.1:0-6411 GCA_036406775.1 Acidimicrobiales bacterium | reverse complement strand
GCCGCCAGTTGCGCAAGCGCAGCCAGGTGCCGATCATCATGGTCACCGCCAAGAGCGCCGAGATCGACACCGTCGTCGGCCTCGAGGTCGGCGCCGACGACTACGTCACCAAGCCGTACCGGCTGCGAGAGCTGGTGGCCCGGATGCGAGCCGTGCTGCGGCGCTCGCCACGCGACCGTCAGCTGGACGCGTCGGGTGAGGCGCTCGAGGTGGGCGACGTCGCTCTCGACCCCGAGCGCCACGAGGTCGTCATCCGGGGATCGACGGTGCAACTCCCGCTGAAGGAGTTCGAGCTGCTCGAGCTGCTGCTCGACAACGCCGGGCGGGTTCTCACCCGTGAGACGCTCATCGACCGGGTCTGGGGCTCCGACTACGTGGGCGACACCAAGACGCTCGACGTGCACATCAAGCGCCTCCGCTCCAAGGTGGAGGACGACCCGTCCAATCCGTCGCGCATCGTCACCATCCGCGGCCTGGGCTACAAGTTCGAGTCCCCGAAGCCCGCTCCCGCCGCCCCCGCGGCCCCGGTCTCCCCCGCCTGACCCGCCTGACCCGCACCCATTTCCGCCAGTGGCACCGGGTGGGGCGAATTCCGCCCCACGGACAGACACAAGCGGGGTGAAGCCGCTCGTACGATGGCCGGGTGACGATGGCCGACGGCCCGGGGCCCGAGGACCGCTTGTTCCCGGAGCTCGCTGGGGGCAGCCCCACGTCGCGACCTGACGACGGGAACGGGTCCGGCCCGGGTGGCGCCGGCGGCCCGCCGGGCCCGCCACCGGCCCGACCGCGCCGGCCGCCCGTCATCAGCCCCTTCACCCGCCTGGCCCGCACCCACGCCCTGATGGCGGCGGGCGACGCCGTTATCGCCCTGGCGTTGGCCGGCTCGCTGTTCTTCGACATCAGCCCGGATGCGGCCCGGACGAAGGTCGCGCTCTACCTCCTGTTCACGATGCTGCCCTTCACCGTCGTGGCGCCGCTGGTGGGGCCGGCGCTCGACCGCATCCCGGGTGGTCGCCGCGTCATCGTCGTGTCGTGCGCCGCCGGCAAGGCCGTCGTGAGCGTCTTCATGATCACCCACCTCGACGGTCTCGCCTTGTTCCCGTTGGCGTTCCTCACCCTCGTGCTCTCGAAGGCGTACGCCGTCTCGAAGAGCGCCCTCGTGCCGAGCCTGGTGCGATCCGAGAACGAGCTGGTCGAGGCCAACTCCAAGCTGGGGCTCGTCGCCGGCATCGTCGGCTTCCTCGCCATCATCCCCGCCCTGGTCTTCCAGCTGATCTCGCCCTCGGTCACGGTCGCCTTCTCCGCGGCCATCTTCGGTGTGGCGACGTACGCGGCGTGGCAGGTCCCGCGCCGGATCGTGGTGGCGGCGCAGAAAGCGCAGCCCGTGGAGGAGGCCGAGCTGCGGTCCAGTGGCATCGTCCTGGCCGCCTCCGCCATGGCGCTGCTGCGCGCCATCGTGGGCTTCCTCACCTTCCAGATCGCGTTCTGGTTCCGCAACGAGGGCGCGCCGACGCTGTGGTTCGGCGTCGTGCTCGTGTTCTCGGCGGTGGGGACGCTGGCGGGCAACGCCATCGGTCCCGTCGTGCGCAAGCAGTTCCGCGAGGAACGGATGTTGACCGTCGCTCTCGGGCTGACCGCGATCGCTGGCATCGTGACGGCGCTGCTCGCGGGGCGGTCGATCGCCGCCCTCCTGTCGGCCGTGGTGGGCTTCAGCGCCGCCCTGGCCCGTCTGGCGTTCGATTCGATCGTGCAGCGCGACGCACCCGACGCCAACCGGGGCCGGGCCTTCGCCCGGTTCGAGACGCGGTTCCAGCTCGGCTGGGTCGTCGCCGCCTTCGTGCCCGTCGTCATCCCGATTCCGGGCTGGGCCGGGTTCGCCATCGTCGGCGTGGCGGCGGCCTTCGGCGTGGTGTCGTACGTCGGCGGCGCCCGGTACCTCCGCCAACGGGGCGAGCTGCCCGAGAAGCTGTCGGCGCGGGCGTGGCGGGAGGTCCAGCGGCGCCGGGCCGAGCGCCGAACCGGGCCCGTTGGCGAGCCCCGTCAGTTGCCGCCGCCCACGCCGCCGGGGCAGTAGTCGTTACTCGTACTCGATGCGGGCCAGCCAGAGGCCCGGGGCATCCACCTCGGCCGGCGTCGGCAGGGCGCGGGCCGACGTCCACAGGCGCGACAGGTCGCCGTCGCGCTCGACCACGCCGGCGATGAAGGCGTGGCCCCGCTCGACCGCGGCCTGCGTGAGGGTGAGGCCGAGGAGACGCTCGACGAAGATGTCCGACTGGTCCGCTTCGACCCGTCGGCGGCGGGCGGCCTCGGCGATGCGAGGTGCCGTGGCGAGCAAGCCGCGGCCGGCGGTGTCGACGGTGTGGTCGACGAAGCCGATGATGACAGCGACGAGGGCGTCGAGACGAGGCAGCAGCTGGCGCTGGGCCGGCGACTGGATGGCGCCGAGGAGGACTTCGGGGTCGCCGAGGAGCTGCTGGAGATCGGGCAGGGCGCCGGCGTCGCCGGGGTCGAGGGCGGCGAGTTTGTCGCCGAGGGCGTCGGGGTTGGGCTCGAAGCCGGCGACGTACGACGTGAGCAGCGCCTCGAGCTCGGCGCGCACGTGGGGCACGTTGAGGACGGCGTGGCTCGTGAGCTCCTGGAGGCAGACCCACAGCCGCAGGTCGTCGATGGGCAGGCTCCAGTCGTCGCTGAACTGGTCGATGGTGGCGCCCACGACCTGGACCTCCGACGACGGCGGGCGGGGGATCGGCAGGTCGTACTGGCCGAACGAGCGGCGGGACAGGTGGCCCACCATCGAGCCCACCGACATGCCGAGCATCATCGGCGACAGCATCTGCATGAGGCCGCCGAACATGGCGAGGCCTTCGTCTTGCTCGTCGTCAGGTTTCGGTGCCGTGGCGCCGCCGAGCGTCGTGGCGAGGTGCTCGAAGAGCGGGCGGTAGGCGTCGAGGGCGCGCTGGGCCCAGATGCCGGGCGTGACCGGCACGATCTCGGCGGCTCGCCCGCCGGCCACCGTGTCGAGGCCGGTCGCCTGCTGGACGTGGAGATCGGCGATGCGGCCCAGCTCCTGGTAGCGGAAGCGGACGGCCGGATCGACGTTGGCCTCCGCCTTCCCTTCAGTGGCGATCATCAGCGCGAACTGGCGGGCCGCATCCCAGTTCAGCGGGCCCTGGCCCTGGAGCATGCGCGCCAGGTCGCCGAGGAACGGGACCCCCCGGAACGGGTCCTCGCCTGGACCGGGATCGCTCACCAGGGCATGGTAGGTCCGTGGATCTCCTTCCCCACCCGCGATGGCCGTGACCACCGTCGTCCTCACCGGAGCAGCGGGCCGGGTGGGCCGGCGGGTGCTGCCGCTGCTGGTGGCGGACCCCGAGGTCGAGCGCGTCGTCGCCGTCGACGAGAACACCGTGCCGGAGATCGACGCCAAGGTGGTTCCCTACCGGGTCGACCTGCGGGCCGACGACGTGCGGCCGGTCCTCGACGGCGCCGACGTGCTGGTGCACCTGGCCCACGCCGACGACGAGCTCCGGCGGGGCCGACGGCGTCGCCGTGGCCGGGTCGACGACGACGGCACCGTCGCGTGGTTGGACGCGGCGACCGACGCCGGCGTGCAGCGCATCGTCACGATGTCGTCGGCCCTCGTGTACGGCGCCTGGCCCAACAACCCGGTGCCGCTCACCGAGGACGCTCCCGTGCGACCGAACGCCGAGCTGTTGTACGCGGTGCAGCGGGCGCACCTCGAGTACGTCGTGGCCGAGTGGGCCGGCGCGGATGCGGCGCGGCGGGCGGCGGTGCTGCGGCCGTGCCCCGCGCTGGCGCCCGACGGGTCGAGCGTGTTGGCGCAATCGCTGGCCGCCGCCACGGGATTCCGGACACTCGAGGAGGAGCCGGCGCGCCAGTTCCTGCACCTCGACGACTTGGCGACCGCCGTCGACACCGTGCGCCGGGCCGGCTTCGACGGGCCGTGCAACGTGGCTCCCGACGGGTGGATCCCGGGGGACGTCGTGCGCGAGCTGAGCGGCGTCGCGCTGCGGCCCGCGCTGCCGGCCCGACTGGCCCGGCCGCTGGCGCGGGGGCGGTGGCGGTTCCAGCACGGTCCGATCCCGCCAGAGCTGCAGCCGTACACCACGTACCCGGTGCTCGTCGCCAACGACCGGCTGAAGGCCATCGGCTGGCGGCCGCGCTACACCAACGAGCAGACGTACGTGGCCGGTACCGAGGCCCGCTGGTGGACGATGCTCAGCCCCAAGCGCAAGCAGGAACTGGCGCTGACGGGCGCCGGCCTCCTCGTCGCCGGCGCCGCCACCGCGACGGGCTTGGTGGTGCGACGGGTGATCCGCCGCCGGTTCTGACGAAGCTAGGCGGGATCTACGACACTCCAGCGACGCGAGAAGGGTCGAGGATGGCGCGAAGGTCGTCGATCACGCGCACCATGTGTCGTCGCCGATCTCGCTGTCGGTGACTCTCGTGACGTGGATGCCGAGGCGCCGGAGCTGGCGGTCTCGCTGCTTGTCGTAGGTGAGGTCGAGCTTGCCGCCGTGCCAGGTGATGTGGTCGATCTCGACGGCTTCACCGGCGTCGGGCCAGTAGAAGTCGGGGTGGATGACCGTGCCGTCGGGCAGCACGATCGAGTGTTGACGGATCGGTCTCGGCAGTCCAGCGGCGAGGATGGCGCGCTCGAACCGCAACTCGAGATCCGAGCCGACCGGACGCAGCCACGCCGGCCGGCCCTGCAGGACACGGCCGAACCGGTCCGAGCCGTTGCGGCCACTCTGTCGCAGGCGCCGCCCGGTCGCGAACAGCGTCGGGATGGTGCAACGCTGGTCGTGCACGAGTTGCTCGATGACGGACTCGAGCCGGTTGTCGCTCAGCCACCACGCCAGGTCGAAGGCCGTGCGAGGCGGGCTGGTGACGCGGATGCCGTCGGGGCGCTCGACGACATCGACGGCGTCGATCCGATGGGAGTAGTGGACGACTGCTCCGGGCACGAGCCGCTTCGTGCGGGCAGGCAGCGTGACGTGGAGCCGTCGATCAGGTCCGAGGCGGCGCAGCCCCCAGACCTGGCCGGCGGATTGATGCGAGAGCACCACACGACCGTGAACAGCGCACGCCAGCGCCGCCCGCTGATCGTCGGTCTGGGTCGCCGCTGCCAGTCGATAGACACCCTTGGCGTAGGGCACGAGCACCCGGATCCTCAGCAGCCGGCGCAGTTGGTCCGGTGTCACGCCGAGCCGCCGCAGCTCGGCCGAGGTGATGACGCCGTGGTGCGCGGACAACCACGCGGCCATGGCTGGAGTAAGCGCATGCACGCGCATCCCCTTTCGCGATGTTGCGTTAGGGGAAGACGCCGAACGCTACCGCAGCAGCCGTTCTCGCGTCGCTGGGGTGTCGCAGATCCCGCCTAACTTCGTCAGAACCCTCGGTTACTTGTGTTCGGCGAGGGTGGGGAAGGCGTGGTGGACGGCGCTGTCGCGGATGTAGGTGACGTCGATGACGGCGCCGGCGTCGTAGGCGCGCAGGCCGAGGGCGAGGGTGGCCATCGAGGTGACGGGCTCGCCGTCGATCGCCGTCACCAGGTCGCCCGGGGCCAGCCCGGCGGCTTCGGCGGGCGAGTCGTCGGCGACGGCCTGGACGACGGCGCCACCGTCGGTGCCCGGCTCGTCGTGGCCGCTCAGCCCCAGCCACGGCACCACGACCCGCCCGTGGACGTCGATGCTGCGGGCGGCGGCGCGGGAGATCTCGATCGGGACGGCGTAGACGTGGCCGTCACGGTCGTAGGTGCACAGGCCGACGACCCGCTCGTGGTCGTCGAGCACCGGCGTGCCCTCGGTCGCCCACTGGCCCTGGCCGCCGTCGCCGACGGTGAGCTTCACGAGGTGCGCCCGCTTGTGGCCGTCCTCGTCGAGGGCGTTGGCACCCAGCGTGGCCACGGTGGCGGTGGCGCCGCCAGGTCCACCGGTGTGGACCGCCGCACCCGGTGCCAGCATCACGGCCCAGCCGGTGGCGGCCGACAGCGGCCGGCTCGGCACCCGCAGGACGGCAGCGCCGGCGTCCTCGTCGACGCCGAGGAGGACGGCCTCCTGCTGCGACCCGTCGGCCAGCAGGGCCGTGACGCGATGGGCGCCGTCGACGGCGGCCGCCGTGGTGACGATGGTGCCGCGATCGTCGAGGACGACCCCGGTGCTGTAACGGTCGCCGCCGTCGGTGGCGGCGATGAGGTAGGCGACGCCGTCAGAGGGACGGCCGAGGCCGGTGACGGCGGGCAGCGTCGTGCTCAGCCCGAAGCTGGTGGCCGACGACTCGATGACGGCGGCTCGTCCGTTGCCGCCGGTGCGCAGGGCGAGGCTGACGAGGGCGGCCACGAGCAGCGCGCCTGTGGCGCTCGCCACGACGGCGACGGCCAGCTTCCCG
>DASXAI010000758.1:0-14167 GCA_036406775.1 Acidimicrobiales bacterium | reverse complement strand
CTCGTGACCCCGTACGTCCTGGTCCACAGCCCGGTGCTCGGGCGTCGTTCGTGGGCCTCCGTGGCGACATTGCTCAACGATGTGAAGGTCCCCGATCTGCGCTCGTTCTTGGCGGCGAATCGGCGCGCAAGGGGCGCGGTATCCCGACAGCTACGGGTGGATCGAGCCCAGCGGGGCGCGCCAGCGTCAGCGGAAGTCGCGGCTGCGCAAGGAGCCGGCCGTCGGTAGATGGTCGAGCCACTCGGCCACCACGTTCACCACCCCCTCCGCCTTCTCGATCCGGCCGCGTACGAGCAGCGCCGCCGCCCCCCGGGCGACTCGGCGGTAGCGCGCCCAGCACCCCTTGGAGCACACGATGTTGATGAGCCCGGTCTCGTCCTCGAGGTTGATGAAGGTGGTGCCTTGGGCCGTGGCCGGGCGCTGGCGGTGCGTCACCACCCCGCCCACGACCACCCGCGAGCCGTCTTCGCACGACAGCAGCCGGTCGGCGGGCACGGCGCCCATGGCGTCGAGCTGCGGCCGCACGAACCTGGTGGGATGACCGTCGGGTGACACGCCGGTGGCCCACAGGTCGGCCACCGCCAACTCTCGTTCGTCCATCCCGGGCAACGTCGGCGCGTCGGCCCCGGTGACCACGCCCGCCAGCCGTCCCGGCCGGGACTGCGCCACCGATCCCACCGCCCACAGCGCTTCCCGGCGGGCCAGGCCGAAGCACCCGAACGCCCCGGCCGTGGCCATCGCCTCGAGATGGCGCAGCGTGAGGGCGGGCACCCGCCGCACCAGGTCCTCCAATCCGGTGTAGGGCCGCCCGGCGGCGATCTCGGCGGCGAGGTCGTCGCCGATCGAGCGCACGTAGTCGATTCCCAGCCGCACGGCCAGGCCACCCGTCGACTCGGGGCACGGCTCCAAGGTCGATGCCGCGTCCGACTCGTTCAGGTCGGGCGTGCGCACGATGACGCCATGGCGACGAGCGTCCTGCACCAACGAGTGTGGCGAGTAGAAACCCATCAACTAAGCGTTGAGGAGGGCGGCGCAGAACGCCGCCGGCTCGTGCAGCTTGATCCACGCCGACGCGTACACCAGCGAGGCGAACGACACCGAGTGCGACTCGGGGAAGCCGTAGTTGGCGAAGGCGGCCATCTTGTCGAAGATCTCGTCAGCCACGGCGCCGGTGATGCCGTTGGCCGCCATGCCGGCGTACAAGCGAGCGCGCAACTCCTCCATCCGCCGCCGGCTGCGCTTGGACCCCATGGCCTGGCGGAGTTGATCGGCCTCGGCCGGCGTGAAGCCGGCGACGTCGATCGCCATCTGCATCAGCTGCTCCTGGAAGAGCGGCACACCCAACGTCCGATACAGCGACTTCTCCAAGAGCGGATGGAGATAGGTGACCGGCTCCTGATCGTTGCGGCGCCGGATGTAGGGATGCACCGAGCCGCCCTGGATGGGGCCGGGCCGGATGAGAGCGACTTCCACCACGAGGTCGTAGAACTCACGCGGGCGTAGCCGCGGCAACGTGGCCATCTGGGCCCGGCTCTCGACCTGGAACACGCCCACCGAGTCGGCCCGGCACAGCATCTCGTACACCTCGGGCTCGTCCTGGGGAACATTCCACAGCTCGAGGCCCGTACGCCGGTGCTCGTTGATGAAGTCGATGGCCCCGTGCAGCGCCGTCAGCATGCCCCGGCCGAGCAAGTCGAACTTCACGAGACCGACGGCGGCGCAGTCGTCCTTGTCCCACTGGAGCACCGACCGGTTCTCCATGCGCGCCCACTCTACCGGGCACACGTCGATGACGGGCCGGTCGCAGATCACCATGCCGCCGGAGTGGATGCCGAGATGGCGCGGGAAGTCCTCCACCTCGGTGGCCATGGCGAGCACGTTGTCGGGGATGTCGTGGTCGGACTGGGCCGCCGTGACCTCGACGCGGCCCCAGTGGTCGACCTGCTTCGACCACGCGTCCTGCTGGCCCGGTGAGAACCCCAGGGCCTTGGCCATGTCGCGCACCGCGGAGCGAGCCCGGTACGTGATGACGTTGGCGACCTGGGCCGTGCAGTCGCGCCCGTAGCGGTCATAGACGTGCTGGATGGCTTCTTCCCGCCGGTCCGACTCGATGTCGAGGTCGATGTCCGGCGGTTCGTCACGCTCGGCCGACAGGAAGCGCTCGAACAGCAACTTGCGCTTCACGGCGTCGACACTGGTGATGCCGAGGGCGAAGCAGACCGCCGAGTTGGCGGCGCTACCCCGGCCTTGGCAGTAGATGTTCGACTTGCGGCAGAACTCGGCGATCTCCCACACCACGAGGAAGTAGCCCGGGAAGCCGAGCCGCTCGATCACCTCGAGCTCGTGGTCGATCACCCGCCAGGCATCGGGCCGGTCGGAGCGGGCGCCGTAGCGGAGCCGAGCGCCGTCGGTGACGAGCTGGCGGAGGTAGCCCATCTCGTCGAGGCCTCCCGGACACGGGAACGGCGGCAGATCGGGGGCGACGAGCTTGAGGTCGAAGGCCAGGGCCCGACCCAGCTGGGCCGCTGCTTCCACGGCGCCGGGGAAGCGGAGGAACCGCTGGTGCTGCTCGAGCCCGGACCGGAGGTGAGCGGCGGCGGCCGCCGGCAACCACGGGTCGAGCTCGTCGAGGCTGCGGCGCGCCCGCACCGCCGCCAGCGCGGTGGCGAGAGGCCGGTCGGCCGGCGTGGCGTAGTGGACGTTGGTGGTGGCGACGCACATGACGTCGTGGCGGCCCGCCAGTTCGGCCAAGGCGTCGTTGCGGACCGAGTCGAGCGGGTCGCCGTGATCCCACAGCTCGACCGCCACCCGATCGCGGCCGAAGGCGTCGACCAGCCGGCCGAGCTCGCGCCCGGCCAGGGCCGGGCCATCGGCCACGAGGGCGGCCGGGACCAGACCCTTGCGGCAGCCGGTGAGGACGACCCAGTGGCCGGCTCCGGCCGCGGCCAGACCGTCGAGGGTGAACCGGGGCGCGCCCTTCTCCCCCGCCATCTGGGCCCGGCTGATGGCTGCCGCGAGGCGGGCGTAGCCGGTGGGCCCGTCGGCCAGTACCACGAGATGGCGACCTTCGGGATCAGGCTCGCCGTTCTGGGGCCGGGTGATCTCGAGGGTGAGCTCGGCGCCGAAGACGGTGGGCAGCCCGACGGCGCGAGCAGCCTCGGCGAAGCGCACCACGCCGTAGAAGCCGTCGTGATCGGTGAGGGCCAACGCCTCCAGGCCGAGGCGCGCCGCTTCCTCCGCCAGCGCCTCCGGATGCGAGGCGCCGTCGAGGAAGGAGAAATTGGAGTGGCAGTGGAGCTCGGCATACGGGACGGCTCCCGGCCGGCGTTCGAGGACGGCCTCGTACGGCTGGCGCTTGCGGCTCCACGCCGGGCTGTCACCACCCGCGTTCCACGACGGCGACCCCAGCGGGCGGCCGTTGGACAGCCGCCGCTCGAGCTCGCTCCACGTGATCGGAGGGTTTCCCCAACCCATACCCCACTCTCGAACATGTGTTCCCCTACCGTCAAGTCGGTTCAGCCCGCCCGCCGAACGGTGCTGACCTCCACCCGGTCAGCCCGCGCCACGCAGCGCAGCGGGAACCCGCGCTGGGCCGAGAACCGCCGGAGTTGATTGGCCACGACCTCGGGATCGAGCCCGGGGCGGCACTCGACATCGATCTCACCCTCGGCGTGGGCGGACCGCACGACCTCGTCGAGCACGTCGGCGTAAGCGGGGAAGAAGAGCACATCGGCCATGGCCGGCATCATGGCGAAGGGGTGTTACAGAGTTTCCGGATCAGCCCGTCAGGCGTCCGGGTCGTCAGGCCCCGGCGCCGGTCTGGCCGCCGTCAACAGCACGCCGGCGCCCCCGACGGCGGCCAGCACGGAGGCGATCAGGACCCCGATCTTGGCCTGGTCCTGCGAGGCGGCGTCGTTGAAGGCCAGGCCGGAGATGAACAGCGCCACCGTGAACCCGATGCCGGCCACCACGGCGATGCCGAGGATGTGGCGCGCCCCGACCCCGGTCGGGAGTCGCCCGATGCCGAGTCGGACACCGAGCCATGTCATCGCCGACACGCCAACCGTCTTGCCGACGACGAGCCCCAGCACCACGCCGAGCAGGATCCGATGATCGCCCGAGAACGACTTCGACGAGAACGTGATGCCGGCGTTCGCGAGGGCGAAGATCGGGATCACGAGGTAGCTCACCCACGGGTGCAACAACTCCTCGACCCGTTCGGCGACCGACACGCTCTCGCGCAGCAAGAACGACGCGGCGCGGACATCATCGAGCGAGATGCCGGGCCGGTGGTCGAGCACGTCGACCACGTGCTGCGTCTCCACCTCGGTCTGGAAGGGCTCGGCCGGCGCCAGGAGGCCCATGATCACGCCGGCGATGGTGGCGTGCACGCCCGATTCGAACAGCGCGAACCACAGCACTGTGCCGACCACGATGTACACCGGCAAATAGCGGACGTTGGCTCGGCGCAGCAGGATGGCGGCGACAACGACGACGGCCGCCGTCACCAGCCAGACGGGCTCGAGACCGTCCGAGTAGAAGAGGGCGATCACGATGATGGCCCCGATGTCGTCCACGATGGCGAGCGTCAGCAGGAAGACCTTGAGCGACGTCGGGACGCGCGAGCCGAGGATCGCCACCACGCCGAGGGCGAAGGCGATGTCGGTGGCCATCGGGATGCCCCACCCACCGACGTGGTCGGTGCCGACGTTCACCACTAGGTAGACGGCGGCGGGCACGACCATCCCGCCCAGGGCCGCCAACCCGGGCAGGACGGCGGCCCGCCGGTCGCGCAACTCGCCCGTCACCCATTCCCGCTTGATCTCGAGGCCGACGACGAAGAAGAACAGCACCATCAGGCCGTCGTTGACCCAGTGCTCGAGATCCTCGCTGAGTACCCGGTTGCCGATGCCGATGCTCAGTTCGGTGTGCCACAGCGTGTGGTACGAGTCCTGCCACGGCGAGTTGGCCCATACCAACGCCACCGCCGTGGCCAACGCGAGCACGATGCCGCCGGCCGCCTCGACGTGCATGAACCGGGCCACGGGCTGGGCGAGGTAGCGGGCGACCGGGCGGTCACTGCGCAGCCACGTCGGACGGAGGCCCGGAGGCGGCTCGCCGCTCACAACCGGGCGAGGTTACGTGACCGTTTTCGCGTCGCTGCGGTGTCGCAGATCCCGCCTACCTTCGTCAGAACCGGCAGAACCGCCGTTCTCGCGTCGCTGCGGGTGCGGTTCGCGCCCCGATCCTCGTCAGAATCGTGCGGATGGGCCGGTTCGTGCGGGACGCTCGGGATCGGCGCATCGTGGCGCTGGCCATCCCCGCCCTCGGGACGCTGGCCGTCGAGCCGCTGTACGTGCTCGTCGACACGGCCATCGTGGGCCATCTCGGCACGACGCCCCTGGCCGGGCTGGCGCTGGCGGCGTCGGTGCTGCTGCTCGTGACAGCAGGCTGCAACTTCCTCGCCTACGCCACCACGCAGCGGTTCGCCCATCACCGCGGCGGCGGTCGGCCCGCCGACGCCGCCCGCGTGGGCGTGCAGGCCCTCTGGCTGTCGGTGGTCATCGGCATCCCCCTTGCAGCGGGGCTGGCGGCGTGCGCCCGACTGCTCGCGTGGCTGCTCGGCGGGCGCGGCGACGTCCTCGATGCCGCCACCACGTACCTCCGGATCAGCGCCGTCGGCATCCCTTTCATCCTGGTGGCGCTGGCCGGGCAGGGTGTGCTGCGCGGCGTGCAGGACCTGGGCACCGCCTTCCGCATCGTGCTGATCGCCAACCTGGCCAACGTCGGCCTCGAGCTGCTCGCAGTGTACGGGCTCGACCTCGGCATCGCCGGCTCGGCGTGGAGCACCGTCGTCGTGCAGATCGGCGCGGCCATCGCCTTTCTCGTCGTGCTCCGGCCGCACCTGGCGGCGGCGGCGTCACGGCGCATCGACCGGGAGGAGATGACGCCGTTCCTGACGGCGGGCGGCCATCTGGCCCTCCGGGTGGCCACGGTGCTCATCGTCGTGACCGGCTCGACGTTCGTCGCCGCCCACGTCGACGACGTCACGCTGGCCGCCCACCAGATCGCAGCCACCCTCTTCAGCCTCGTGGCGCTGGCCCTCGACGCCTACGCCATCCCGGCCCAGACGCTGGTGGCCAACGCCCTCGGCGCCGGCGAGCCCAGCGAGGCGGTCGAGATCGGCCAGCGCGTGCTGCGGTTGTCGATACTGACCGCCACCACCCTCGGCCTTGTCCTCGCCGCGCTCTCGTGGCCGCTGACCCACGTGTTCACGTCCGATCCGGCCGTCGCCTCGCGTGCCACGGTCGCCTTGCTCCTCCTCGCCCTGATGCTGCCGCCGGGCGGCGTGGCGTGGGCCCTCGACGGGGTGCTCATGGGCGCGGGCGACTACCGGTTCCTCGGCCGGGCCTCGGCGGTGTCGGCGTTGGCGTTCCTCCCCTTCGCCATCCTCACGCTGGCCGTGCCGAGCCTCGGGATCGCGGGCGTATGGCTGGCGATGGTGATGTGGATGGTGGCCCGGGCGGCCGTCAACGAGCGCCGCTACCGCAGCGGCCAGTGGATCGGCGTCGCGAAGATGTGACTACTCGACGGCCGGGTGGTGCGGCACCATCGGCTCCTCGCGCCCGAGAAGGACGATGCCGTAGATCATCACCCCCAGCGCGAGGAGGACGACCGGCGCCCGGTGCCCGCCCAGCGACAGATGCTCGCCGAAGACCGCCACACCGATGAACGACGCCGTCAACGGCGCCGTCACCTCGACGAGTGGGAACGTCACCGTGGCCGTGTTGGCCTGATAGGCGCTCTGGAGCATCAGCACGGCCGAGATGCCGGCCACCAGGAGCAGGTACGGCTCCCACGACACCAAGGTCGACGCGAAGCTGTCCTCGTCGACCTTCTGGGCGAACGCCTTGCTCGCCACGGCCACGAACCCGTTGGCGAGACCGGCGGCGATGGCGAGGGCGGCGCCGCGCACCCGGGGACCCCGGCGGACGGCGAACACGGCGATGACAGCGACCAGGCCCCAGACGACGGCGGCGCTCCCCAGCCACTTGGCCGCCGGGGCGGCGTCGTGGCTCGTGACCTCGGGCGCACCGACGATCAGGAAGGTCGACAAGCCGCCCACCACGAGCAGGGCCGCACCGATCTCGTGGCGTTCGGGCTTCTTGCCGTTCAGCAGCGCCACCGTGATGAAGGAGAAAATGAGCGACGAGGCGATGAGCGGCTCGACCACGATCAGTGAGCCTCGGGCCAGGGCGACCGCCTGGAGCGCGAACCCGGCGAAGTCGAAGACCACGCCGAGCAGCCACAATGGCTGCTTGATCAGGCGGGCCAGCAGGCCGAGCCGCACCGACTCGCTGTCGGGCATCTTCGTGGCCTCGCGGTACTGCAGCGCAACACCACTGCCGTACAGGGCGGCAGCCAGCAGGGCGAGGATCACGGTCAGGCTCCAAAGGGTATAACCATGGGGATGCCACGTCACCCGAATGAACGGCGCCGCTGGATCGCAGCGCTCGTGGTCCTCGGGATCGTGGTCGGTCTCGGCTTCGTGGCCTTCTCCTTCACCGGGCTCGTGGCCGACGCCTGGGACGTTTTGATCGCCATGGACCTGAGGTGGATCGCCGCCGCCCTGGGGTGCGTGGTCGTCGCCTACTGCTTCCGGTCCCTCCACATGCGCGTCGTGTCGGGTACCTGGCGGGCGGCGCCGGTGCGAACCGCCCTCGTCTTCTTCGGGCTCGGCAACGTGCTGCCGGCCGCGCCGCTGGAGGGCTTCGCCATGGTGCGCGCCGCGCTGCAACGACGCCGCCTCGAGGCCAGGCGCATCATGCTGCTGCTCGGCTTCGCCCAGTGGTTCAGCGTGCGGGGCATCCTCGCCCTCGCGGCCGTCGACACGTTGGTGGCGGTCAGCCTCGGGCACGTGCCTCCGTCGTACACACCGCTGGCCTTGGCCGGCGCCATCGCCACGTTGGTGGCGTTGATGGCGATGAGCTGGCTGGCGATGCGGCGCCGCTTCGCCGAGGTCGTGGCCCTGGCCACCCTGCGGATCCGCCATTGGCGGGACACGCCTCATGCGCGGGTGCGCCGGGCGCGGGGCGCGGCCTGGCACGCCGAAGCCATGGACGTCGTCGGCGGCCGGTGGGACCGGTTCGTCCTGTTCGTCACCAGCATGGCGGCGTGGACGTTCGACGGGCTGTGCCTGTACTGCGCGCTGCGGGCAACCGGAGCCGACATCGGGCTCGACGTGCTGCTGCTCGCCTACACGCTCGGGATCATTGCGTCGATGGTGCCGCTGCTGCCGGCCGGCATCGGTGTGGTGGAGACGGTGACGCCGCTCGTCCTCCACGCCTACGGCGTGCCGCTGCCGATGGCGGTGGCGGCCGTGCTCGGCTTCCGGGTGCTCGGCACCGTGCTGCCGGCGCTGGCCGGCACGTTGGCGCTGGCCGGGTTGCGGATCGGTCAGCCGGCGGCGAACTCGCCGGCGTAGTCAGTCGTAGACGGCCTCCAGCCACCATCGGCCCGCCTCCACCACGGCAAGGTGGGCCGCGCCGTCGTCGGTGAGGAGCTGGAAGCGGGCTCGGCGCCGGTGGTGGGCCGGGTCCCACCACCGCTCGTCGGCGGGCCACGGACCGGCCCACGCCGCCACTCGGCGCGGGCGGTCGCCGTCGATGGTGAGCCGGGCCGGTGCGGCGCTGGGCCAGCCCCGGCCCGTCACCGTGACGATCCGCCCGTCGGCGTCGACGACGTCGGCCCGCACTCGGGTGGAGAGCACGGTGGCGGGCGAGGGGGTGGGGAGCCGGCCGGGCCACGGCCCGGCGTCGCGGGGCGCCGCGACGGCGGTGGCCCGTTCGGCCAGGTCGACGGCGGCCGCTGGCACCGCGGCCACGACGGCGCCCGGATCGCGCCCGCCCCGCCACTCGGGCACGGTGACGGCCTCCGGCCCGAGCAACCCCAGGAGCCGGGCCGCGGCCCGCCCGGCGCGCTCGTCGGCCTGGGTGAGGCCGCCCCAGAAGCCGAGCTGGCGGCCGGCGTCGGGGACCACTTCGTCGGGCACGAGCCGCAGCAGCGTGATGCCACCCGTGGGTGCGCTGTTGCCGGCCCCGGCCCATCCCTCCAGTTGCCAGCGCACCCGCTCGGTGAGCGAGGCGGCGGTGAAGGCGTGCTCGTGACGCCAGAGGCGCTCCTGGCGCTCGCCGTGCTCGGTCTCGGCCACGACCAGCAGACGCGTGCACGCCAGTCCCCGGGCCCGCACGCGGGCGTGGAGCTCGTCGGCGAGGTGCTTGCCGGCGAAGACGGCGGGCCCCACGTCGGTGACGGGCGGGTCGAGCTCCATCTGGACGCTCAAGTCGGGCGGCGGGGGCCGGGCGTCGACCGGTCGGTCGTCCTGGCCGCTCGCCCGGCGGTGGGCGAGACGGCCGGGAGGACCGAAGCGGGCCACGACATCGGCGACGGGCAGGGCCGCGACCGCCCCGAGGGTCCGCAGGCCGAGGCGGGGCAGGAGGTCGACGAGCTCGGGATCGCCGAGCGTGGCGACCGGGAACGGGGCGAGGAACTCGGCGCTCCCGCCGGGCGCCACGACGAGCGGGTCGGCGCCGACGGCGCGCCGGGCGGCCAGGGCGGCGGCGAAACGGCCGTCGGCCACGCCCACACCCGGCGGGCCGGCCACGGCGACACCAGGCCCGAGCGCCTCGGCCGCCAGCGTGACGGCCCGGCGGGCCAGGGCCTCGTCGCCCCCGTGGTAGCGGGAGGGGCCGCGGGTGCCGAAGGTGCACACGCCCGGGTCGGTGAGCTCGACCTGGGGCGTGAGCGTGGCCACCGCCTGCAGGACGGGCTCGAAGGCCCGGGCGTCACGGGCGGGATCGTGGGCCACGACCACGAGGTCCGGGCAGCGGCTCTGGGCCTCCCGGCGCCGGATTCCGGGGCGCACGTTCTCGTCCCGGGCCGCTGGTGACGCCGCCACCACTCGATTGGCGTGCACGACGGCGGCGGGCTCGCCGGGTGCCACCCCGGCCGCCGTCACCGGCCAGTCGGGACACCACACCACCAGCACCCGGGGCGGACGGGTGCTCATCCCGCCCCCCGCAGGGGTAGCGGCACGACCGACGCCTCGTCGGCCCGCACCCGACCGTCGGCGTCGGGCAGCCACAAGGCCAGGCGGCGATGGCGCGCCGCTGCGCGCCGGCCGACCGCCACCACGCCGACCCGCCGCCCCTGCAGATGACCGGTCCCCGCGTCGAGCCCCGTCCACTCCTCGTCCTCCACGGCCAGGGTGACGTCGGGCTCGAGGGGGTGGGCCGGCCCCACCGCGATGAGCACGGCTCCTCGCTGGCGGGCTCGGGCCTGGAGCCGGCGGGCCTCGCCGGTGCGCACCGACCGGGGCAGGCGCACGAGCACCACGTCGACGCCGTCGATCAGGGTGGCCACCACCGTGGTCCACTCGCCCGGCGGCGGCGCGGCGACGAGCAGGAGCCGTTCGAGGGCGACCCCGAGTTCGGCCGCGGCGAGCAGGCCGAGCGACGGCATCCCCACCGCCCCCACCCACGACCCGGCAACCGACGGGGCGGCGGCCACGGCCAGCGCGAGGGAGGTGGCGGCGGCGCCGCCCACGGCCACAACGGTGCCCCGGCGGAGCCCGGCGTCGGGCAGGACCGGGGCCAAGGCGTCGAGCACGGGCAGGACGTGCTCGCGCGCCAGCGCCACGGGTCGGGCCCGCTGAGCCGCCGCTGCCAGGGCCGTGTGGTCACCCCGTACCGCCATGACCCCATCGTAGGGAACACACGTTCGCTCGGCAACCGGTCTCTTCCCGCTACCCGCTTGTGTCGCCCCACGGTGCGGAATCCGCACCAACGGGCGCCTCAGGCGGGACTAGGTGAACCAGCCGGCCAGGTCGACCACGACGTCGGTGGGGCTCGAGGCGTACAGCCCGATGGCGCCGGCGCCGAGGTCGCCGCCGGTCAGGGCGGCGCGGTGCTGGTCGGGGCCCGACCAGTTCACCGACGACGCCGGTCCTACCACCGATCCCGCCGCGTACGTCGTGAGGAAGCCGCCGGCGACCGTGTTGGTGGCCGTCACGTTGGCGAAGACGGCGGTCGCCTCGGCCGGCACGAACGGGCGGAACGGCAGCGTGGCCGTCGCGCCGGCCCCGAGCCGGCCGACGGGCGCGCCCGCCAGGCGGGAGTCGTCGACGCGGCGGGGTGGCACCGGCGTGAAGAGCCCGTGCGACGACGAGTCGGCGGTCACGTAGCCGGCGATGTCGACGACCACATCAGTGGGCTGGTACGAGAACACGCTCACCTTGCCGCCGTCGCCCACCTTCACGATGGCCAGGTTCGAGCGGATGTCGTCGGGCCCGTTGGGGTTGACCGTCGAGACCGCCGGGCGGGGGTCGCCGGCCGGCCACACCGTGAGGAAGCCGGCCGCCGTGGCGCCGGTGTAGGTGACGGTCAACGCCACGGCGGTGGCGTCCGCGGGCGCCGCCGAGCCGATCACCGTCAGGTCGTAGCGCTCACCGGGGGCGAACGGCGTCGACTTCCCGCCCGTGCCGTCACGGGTGTCGAGGAGTCGGGCCGGCGTCGAGAGGAAGGTGAACCGACCGTCGGTCGTGGCGCCCGGATCGATCCAGTAGCCCGTGAGGTCGACGACGAGATGGGCCGCCTCGAAGGTGAACGCGCTCACGGCGCCGCCGGCTCCGACGGCCACGACGGCGGCGTTGGCCGCTGTCTCCCCCGCGGCCGAGACGTTCACGTTCGACGTCGCCGGCATCGGCTCGCCCGCCGGCCACACGGTGACGTAGCCGGGCCCGGCGGGCAGGGTGGTGGTCACGTTCAGCGCCACCGCGCGGGCATTGGTGGGCACTTCGCCACCCGTGACTCGGAACGTGACCCCGTCCCCGGCCGCGACCACGCCGACAGGCACACCGCCCACGCCGTCACGGGTGTCGAGCACCCGCACCGGGTCGACCGGCACGAACTTCAATCCGCTCGATGCGGGCGGGGGTGGAGGCGGCGGCAACGTCGGCGGCGGCGTGGTGGTCGGCGGCGGCGGCGGTGGACCCGGGGCCAGCGGTGGCGCGGGCGTGGGCGCCGGCGCGGGCGTGGGGTCGGGCTCGACCGGCGCGGTCGACGACGCCACCGACGCGCTGTTGGCGAGGTCGCTCCCGTCGCCGGTGTACGACGGGTCGAGCCGCACGACGAACGTGAACGACTGCGACGCCCCCGGCGCCATCGACGCGATGGCGGGACAGGCGACGGCCGCCGTGCAGCCCGACGCCGACGACACGAATGTCAGCGGGCTCGGCAGCGTGTCGGAAACGACGACGTTGCTCGCCACCGACGGCCCGTTGTTCGTGACCGCCACCGTGTAGGAGAACGTGTCACCAGGGTGCAGCAAGCCGTCGGCCGCCGCCGTCTTGGTCCACGACAGATCGGCGAGCGGCGGGCCCGGAACCGGCAGCGTGAGGGGCGGCGGCGGGCTGACGACGGTGTCAGCAACGACGATCGCGGTGGCACCGAGATCGGACCCATCGCCGGTGTATGCGGCGTCGAGCTTCAACGTGAACGTGAAGGATTGCGACGTGCCCGCGTCCAGCGTGTCGATCGACGGACAGATCATGAACGCGGGATCTTGCAGCGTGCACTCCGGGGTCGAGCCTACGAAAGTCAACGCGCCGAGGAGCAGGTCGCTCGCTTGAACGTTGGTGGCGGGGTCCGTTCCCGGGTTCGTGACCGTGATCGTGTGCTGGAACGTGTCGCCCGGGTTGAGGATGCCGTCGGGCGGCAGGGTGATCGTCTCGGTCCAGGTGAGCTCGCCGGGCGTCTGGGCGCCCGCCGGGCGAGCGAAGCTCGAGCCGGCGAGCGTCAGCGCGGCCACGACGCCGAGGCGCGCCAGCCCGACCCGTCGCCGCCTGTCTCCCGCACCCTCGCCCAACCGTCTCGTCAACGGTCTTCCCCTCGCCCAGGCAGACCTCCCGCGACGGGGAATCTAGTTGGCGCGGCGCGATCAGCCCTCCGCGGCGGCCTTGGCCCGAGCCCGCTCGAGGGCGGCCCGGCTGCGTTCGAGCAGGTGAGCGGGCACACGGGCCGCCGCCGCCGAGACCGGCGCCTCGCCGCTCGAGGCGGCCGGAGCCGCCGGCGCCGGTGCTTCCTCCGCCGGCGCTTCGAGCACCGGGACCTCCCGGCCCGGCACCCAGTAGATGTAGAGGTTCTCGATCACGTCGCCGAGGCCTTCCGGCGTGAACCCCTTCTTCACGTCGACCGTGACGACGTTCTGGTACAGGTGGACGGCGTCGACGCGGCCGGTGGCGAACAGCCGGCGGGCCAGCTCGGCCGAGGTCTTCTCGCCGATCACCTGCTCGGGTGCCGTGTACCGCTCGTGGCCCATGCCGGTGAGGCTGCGGTTGAGCTCGAAGCGCACGAGGCCGGGACGGTTCGTCGGCTTCTCGGCGACGGCGACGGGCTGACCCATGGGCTGCGACGTTAGGCCACGGGCGTGCGGTCGCCCTCGCTCGCCGTCGTCTCCCGCTCCACGGCGGTGCGGCGACGACGGACCCGGCTCACGACGATCCAACAGGCAACGGCGAAGGCGATCGACACGACGGCCAGCACGGTGTGGACGAGCTTGAAGCCGACGCTCTGGTCGTCGCGCCAGATGTTCCACATGCGGGTCACCCACACATAGACGGTCCAGATCGAGAACGCCCGGAGCAAGTTGGCTTGACCGCGAGTCATGCTGCGACGGTACCTTGACCCCCGGGTCAGGTCGCAGTCGCCAATCGCCAGGGGGTCACGATGGCCGACATCACGCTCGAGCAGTTCGAAGCCGAGGCACAGGACTTCCTCGAGGCCAACGCCCCGCGCCGTGAGGAGGAGAAGGCCTTCGTGTGGGGCGAGGGCTCGGACAAGGTGTCGTTGTTCGACGAGCGCGACCGCGGTCACGAGCTCGAGCTGCTGAAGCAGGCGCAGGAGTGGCGGGCCGAGAAGTTCGACGCCGGCTTCGGCTGGATCACGGGGCCGGCCGCCTACGGCGGCCGTGAGCTCCCGCACGCCTACCAGCGGGCGTGGGACCGTCTGGAAGGGCAGTACGAGGTGCCGGCCCAGGGCTTCTTCGGCATCGGCTTGGGCATGGTGGCCCCGACGATCCTGGCCCACGGCACCGGCGCCGCCAAGGAGGC
>DASXAI010000757.1:0-3500 GCA_036406775.1 Acidimicrobiales bacterium | reverse complement strand
GCAGATGTCGACACAGCCCTCGCACATGATGCACTCGGACTGGTCGATGTGGATGAACTGCTTCGGCTTGACCGCCTTGGTGAGGTAGTCGGCATCGACCTCGACGAGCTGGTACTCGTCACTCCACTCGGGCATCGGGGGGTTGGCGTCGGTGCGAGCCATGCTGCGTGCCTCACCCCTTCCTGACGAGCGGCCGGCCGTAGGTCGACGTGGGCAGTTCGGGGGCCGGCTTGGCCTTCCCGCGCTTCTGCCACCACGACCACATGAAGATCTGCAGGCCCAGGAAGAAGCCGTAGATGATCACGACGATGATGTCGCCGAGGGCCTGGAACGTGATGTCGAACGGGAACCACGACAGGTGCAGCACCTCGGCCGCCGGGTTGTGCCCGATCCAGATGCGGTCGGCGCGCCAGTTCAACTGGTTCTGCTCGTGGGTGAGCCACTGGTGGGGCACGACGCCGTAGGCGAGGAACAACACGCCGAAGGCGTAGACGGCGCCCAGCATCGCCTCGCCCCAGGACACCGGCGTGCCGGGCAGGCGGCGCTTGCCGTAGGGGACGACCGCCAGCGTGAGGAGCAACGTGCCGAAGAAAGCCACGATGAACTGCACGTTCATCCCGGGCCACTTGAGCACGTCGATCGCCATGATCACGCCGGGCAGCTCCTCCTCGTGAATCCGCTCACAACACTAGCCACCACCCCGCGCCGTGACTCCAAACCCGGGGCGGCTCCCGGGTTGGTGTCTACCACGCCCTCCCTCCCCGCCCCGCACCACCTCGTCGTTCGTTCCTTTTCGGTTCGGTTGCGGTTCACGCCCGTCCGTCGCGCACCCACTCCGGTGCGCCCCCAGTCCCGCCAGTGGCGCCCGTTGGAGCGGAAATCGCCCCGAACGGCGACACAAGCGAGGGCCGGCCGCCGCCGCCGTCGTCGCTTGCGACCTGATTCACGAGCGCGTGAAAGCACCCTCTACGATGCGGATCGTGACGGAGATCCCGGAGCACTTGCTGCGGCGGTCGCGCGAACGGCGCGCCGCGCTCGGCCTGGGGGGCGACGAGGCGCCCGCCGCCACTCCGGCGCCGGGAGCCGAGGGTGAAGCCCCGGTCCCGGCCACGCCGTCACCGTCGACCCCGGCGGTGCCCCCGCCCCGCGCCCCTCGTCCGGCACCGGCGGCGCCCCCGCCTCCGAAGCCCGACCCGCCCTACATCGCGGCGGCCAAGAACCGCCGGCGCATCCCGTTCTGGGCCATGCCGGTGGTCGGTCTGCTCCCGCTGTGGGCCTACATGTACGCCAGAGGGCTCGAGCCGCCGGAGAAGAAGGTCACCGGGCCCGTGGCATCGGGCCAGACCATCTACGCCAGCAAGTGTTCGTCCTGCCACGGCACGACGGGCGAGGGCGGCGTCGGCTACGAGCTGAACAATGGTGAGGTCCTCCAGACCTTCCCCGACATCAAGCAGCACTTCGCCTTCGTCTACACCGGCAACAAGCCCTACGGCGGCCTGGCGTACGGCAGCGGCCGCCACATCGGCGGACAACGCGGTGTGCCCGGGGCCATGCCGGCCTGGGGCCAGGCCGACGGCGGCGAGCTCAGCGACGTCCAGATCCTCGAAGTCGTCTGTTACGAGCGCTACGGGCTGAGCGGCGCCGACGTCACCAGCCAGGAGTATCTCGACTGGTGCGCGCCAGACGCGCCCAACTTCGCCACGGTCGAGAGCGGCGGGTTCGCCGCCGCCAAGGTCGACGTCGGACCCACCGCCGCCCTCGCGAAGACTGGGGGGTGACCCCGGCCTTCGACGTCCTCGTCGTCGGCGGCGGACCGGCCGGCGCGGCCACGGCCTACTGGCTGGCGAGCGCCGGTCACGACGTCTGCGTCGTCGAGCGCAAGTCGTTCCCGCGGGAGAAGACGTGTGGCGACGGCCTCACGCCCCGGGCCGTCCGCCAGCTCCACGACATGGGTCTGGCCGACGCCCTCACCGCCTTCCACCGGTTCGAGGGCCTGCGGGCGACGGCCCACGGCCGCCAGCTCGACCTCCAGTGGCCGTCGCATCCGGACTTCCCGCCGTACGGGTACGTCGTGCGGCGCCGCGACCTCGACCAGATCGTCGCCGACAACGCCGTCAAGGCGGGCGCCACGCTGTGGCAGGGCACCGATGCCGTCGCCCCCCTGGTGGAGCGGGGCTTCGTCGCCGGCGCCACCGTGCGGGTCTCCGCCGGGCAGCCGACGATGGACGTGCGCGCCCGCTACGTGGTGGTCGCCGACGGCGCCAACAGCCGTTTCGGCCGGGCCCTGGGCACGTACCGCACCCGGGAGTGGCCGTACGGGACGGCCATCCGCGGCTACTGGGAGAGCCCCCGGCACGACGACCCCTGGATCGAGTCGGCCCTCGACGTGAAGGACCGCAGCGGCAACCCACTGCCCGGCTACGGGTGGATCTTCCCCGTGGGCGACGGCACCGTGAACATCGGCGTCGGCCTCCTGTCGACCTTCCGTGACTTCAAGAGCGTCAACACGACCCACCTCCTGCAGGAGTACGTGGCGACGGCGCCCGACTACTGGGGTTTGGCGCCCGACGCCGTGTGCGGCAAGCCCACGAGCGGGCGGCTGCCGATGGGAGGCTCAGTCGGACCCAAAGCGGGGCCGACGTGGCTCGTGGTGGGCGACGCCGCCGGCACGGTCAACCCGTTCAACGGCGAGGGCATCGACTATGCCTACGAGACGGGCCGGCTGGCGGCCGAGGTGATCCACGAGGCCATCGACGGCAGCGACCCGCTCGTCCTGCAGACCTACGAGCGGCGGCTGGAGACCGAGTACGCCCTGTACTTCAAGGTGGCCCGGCTGTTCGCCCGCGTGATCGGGCGTCCGGCGCTCATGCGCGAGCTCACCCGGGTCGGCATGCGCAGCCGCACCCTCATGGAATGGGTGCTGCGCATCATGGCCAACATCCTGCGCCCCGACGAGCTCGGCCCGGCCGAAGCCGCCTACAAGGCCGCCGCCGCCATCGTGCGCCTCGTTCCGGACGACTGACTCTTCGTCGCCGGCCTCCGCTTCGCTTCGGCCGGCTCCTACTCGCTCCGCTCTCCAATCGGTGCTTCCGCGGCCCGGCGGCGCACGGCAAAGCCGGCCGCCGCCATTCCCCGGCTTCCTGTCGGCGAATCGGCGCGGAACCGACGCGAACTCCCGACAGGTTGCGGGGATGGGCGCGTCAGGCCCGCTTGCCGCCGTCGACCTTGAGGATCTCGCCGTTGACGTGGATGGCGTCGTCGGAGGCCAGGAAGGCGAAGACGCTGGCGACGTCCTCGGGCCGGCCGACCTCGCCGAACGGCGTGATCATCCTGAGCAACTGACGGTCGGCGTCGGGCGGCGGGGCGTACTGCAGCGCGATCGGCGTGTCGATGGGGCCGGGGGCGATGCAGTTGGCCCGCAGGCCGGCCTTGCAGTGGTTGAGGGCGAGGCTGCGCGTCAGCGCGATGACGCCGCCCTTGGTGGCGGCGTAGGCCGTCTC
>DASXAI010000756.1:0-2237 GCA_036406775.1 Acidimicrobiales bacterium | reverse complement strand
GTCGCTGCCGCCGGGCAGCCAACCGCCCGTGTCGATGAGCCGGAAGCCCACGCCGAGCCACTCGGCGTCGACCTCCTTGCGGTCGCGGGTGACGCCGGGTCGGTCCTCCACGATGGCGACCTGCTGGCCGAGGATGCGGTTCACGAGGGTGCTCTTGCCGACGTTGGGCCGACCGACGACGGCGACGAGGGGAAGGTCGCTCACGTCAGCGCCTTTCGCAAGGCGATGCCGTCGGTCGGTACGACCTCGACCTCGCGGGGCAGATCGGCGACGGTGGTGCCGTCGAGGAAGCGGCCCTCCGACAGGCACACGTCGGGGAGGAGGTAGCGATGGCCGGCCGGTTCGGCGGCCAGCACCCGCTGCAGGTCGGCGCCGACCATGAGGCCGGTGACGGCGGTGTTGCCGCCGAAGAACTCGTTGCGCACCGGGATGATCCGTACGTCGTCCCGGTCGAGGGTGGCGATGAGGGGCGCCAGCACGCGTGCTCCGTACTCCCCCGTGAGTATCCCGGTCGGCGCTCCCGGCCCACCGATGTGACGGTTTTCGACAGTATGTGTTGATTTCCGTCTCATCAGCGTGGTTTCGGCGGCCGGATTGCGGGGAGCGCGGTAGCCGGCGGCCGGCGCACCGTCGACCCAGGCGAAGAACCCGGACGCCACGCCGGTGGGCGCGTCGACCAGCCCCAGGAATTCGCGCTCGAAGGTACGGGCCATCCCCACGCCGTCCTCGTGCATGGGGAAGCCCTCGTAGACCTCGGCGGCGGGGAACGGCCGACCGGCGAGGAGGTAGTACTCGTCGGCGGCGTGCACCAGCCGGCGCCCGAGGGCGATGAGGAACACGTCCTGCCACGCCTCGGCGGCGTCGACGACGGCAACAGCTTCGGCCGTCGTGTGGGGCCGCATGTCGGGCTCGGAGTTGAACCGGGAGACGCCGAGCGGTACGAGGCAGAGCGAGGCGAGCTCGGGGTACTCGTCGAGCACGCCGGCGAGCGTGTCATCGAGCACGGCGCCGTCGTTCACGCCGGGGCACACCACCACCTGGCCGTGCACCGTGACGCCGTGGTCGAGCAGCGCCCGCAGCCAGCGGAGGCTGGTGCCGCCGCGCCGGTTGCGGAGCATGGCCGAGCGGACATCGGGATCGGTGGCGTGGATGCTGACGTTCAGCGGCGACAGTCCCTCCAGCAGCACTCGCTCGAGGTCGGCCTCGGTGAACCGGGTGAGGGTCGTGAAGTTCCCGTACAGGAACGACAGCCGGTAGTCGTCGTCCTTCAAGTAGAGCGAGCGCCGCAGCCCGGGCGGCAGCTGGTAGATGAAGCAGAAGGCGCAGTGGTTGTCGCACGTGCGGACCCGGTCGAACACCGCCGACGACACCTCGGCGCCCAGGGCTTCGCCGTCGCGCTTGGTCACTGTGAGCGGGATGCGGCGGCCGCCCCGCTCGACGTCGAGGTCGACCTCGGCGTCGTCGCTCAGGAGCCGCCACTGGATGACGTCGCGGGGTACCTGGCCGTTGAGGGCGTGGACCTCGTCGCCCCCGGCCACGCGGGCGCGGGCGGCCGGCCACCGGGGCGCGCCGGCGACGACTCGGGGCGGCGACACGGCTCCAGGATACGGGCAGGTCATCGGTAGCCTCGGTCGGTGATGGACGTCGACCGGGTGCTGCTCGCCTCGCCGCGGGGCTTCTGCGCCGGCGTGGAGATGGCCATCAAGGCGCTGGCCTGGATGGTGCGGGCCTTCGAGCCGCCCGTGTACTGCTACCACGAGATCGTCCACAACCGGCTGGTGGTCGACCGGTTCCGTGAGCTCGGCGTGGTGTTCGTCGACGACATCGACGAGGTGCCGGCGGGGCGCCCCATCATGCTGTCGGCCCACGGGTCGGCGCCCGAGGTCGTGGCGGCGGCCCGGTCGCGCGGCTCGTACGTCGTCGACTCGGTGTGCCCGCTCGTGACCAAGGTCCACCACGAGGTGCGGGTGCGGGCCGGGAAGGGATACCAGATCGTGTACGTCGGCCACGAGGGCCACGAGGAGGCCGTCGGCACGATGGCCGTCGCCCCGACGGCCATGCACCGGGTCGAGTCGGTCGACGATGTGGTCGCGCTGCCGGAGTTCGACGAGCCGGTCGCGTTGTTGGCCCAGACGACGCTGTCGCACCGCGACTGGGCCGACGTGCTCGACGCCACCAAGGCGCGGTACCCGGGCATGTGGACGCCGGGCCGCAGCGACTTGTGCTTCGCCACCACC
>DASXAI010000755.1:0-3734 GCA_036406775.1 Acidimicrobiales bacterium | reverse complement strand
TCGTGCTGATCGCCGTGCTCGGGCTCGTTCCCGGCGTGGCCGTGGCCGGGGTCGCCATGCGCCAGGACGCTCTCCTCAACACTGTCTTCGCCGGCTCGAACGGCTCGGTCACGGCGCAGCCGAGTCCCCTTGCCGACCTCGGTGCCGCGAGCGCGGTCGACGAGCCCGCCGCGCCGGCCCCAGCGGCAGAGATGCCGGTCTCGGTCCCGCCGACGGCCGCGCCGACGACGGTGGCGGCGTCCGAGCCGGCGCCCGCGGCGGCGGCGCCTGCTCCCGCCCCCACGCCGGCGCCCGCACCCCCGATCCCGGCCGCCCCGACCAGCGGGCGCTGGACCGTCGCCCTGCTCGGGGGCGACGCCGGGCCGCGCCGCTGGGGCCTGCGCACCGACACCATGATCGTGGTCAGCGTCGATCTGGCCACGGGTGACACCGTGCTCATCTCCGTGCCTCGCAACTTGCAGCACATGCCGATGCCGCCAGGGCCGCTGCGCGAGCGTTTCCCCGACGGCTTCACCGACCTCGCCAACGCCGTCTACCCGTACGTGATGAACCATCCCAACCTCGGGCTCGATCCGGCCGAGGCGATCAAGGGCTCGCTGGCTGAGCTCCTCGGCATCCCGATCGACAACTACGTGCTCGTCGACATGGCCGGGTTCATCAAGATCATCGATGCCCTCGGTGGCGTCACGGTCGACCTGTCGAAGCGAGTGCCGCTCGTGCCCAACATCGACGGCAAGACGATCGAGGCCAAGACCGTCGGCCCCGGCCCGGTGCACATGAACGGCGCCATGGCGCTCGCCTTCTCACGGACGCGCGAGATCGACTCTGACTACGCCCGCATGCTCCGCCAGCGCTGCCTCCTCGCCGCCGTCGCCCATGGGATCTCGCCGGGCGACCTCGCCACCAACTACCTGGCGCTGGCCGGCGCCGTGGAAGACGCCTTCCGATCCGACATCCCGCGGGAACGCCTCGGCGAGCTTGTCGGCGTGTTCGCCAAGATGAACCTGGACCAGGTGCGCGGCCTCGCCCTCATCCCGCCCGTCGTGCAGTCGGCCCACCCCAACATCGCCAAGGTGCGGGCCCTCGTGAGTGGCGCGCTCGATCCCGCCACCGCCGCCGGCGAGCCGGGCGTCGCCACGCCCACGTGCTGATCTTTCTCCCGTTATCGTGCGCCTCATGCTCAAGCCTGGCGACAAGGCGCCTGCCTTCTCCCTGCCCGACCAGGACGGCAGCACCACGAAGCTGTCGTCGTTCAAGGGCCGCAAGGTGCTCGTGTACTTCTATCCCAAGGCCGACACGCCCGGTTGCACGGCCCAGGCGTGTGGCCTGCGCGACATCGCCGACGACGTGGGCGACACTGCCATCCTCGGCATCAGCCCCGACAAGCCGACGGCGCAGAAGAAGTTCGACACCAAGTACGGCCTCGGGTTCCCGCTCCTGTCCGACGCCGACCACGCCGTGGCCGAGGCGTACGACGTGTGGACCGAGAAGAAGAACTACGGCCGCACCTACATGGGCATCCTGCGCTCGGCGTTCCTGATCGACGAGAAGGGGAAGGTCGCGCAGGCGTGGTACAAGGTGAGCCCGAAGGACACGCCCAAGAACCTGCTGCAGGCGCTGGGCGAGTGATCCTGCCGGCGCCGGCCGACATCCTGCCTCACCGTCCGCCGTTCCTGTTCGTCGACGAGGTCACCGCCCTCGTGCCGGGCGAGTCGGCCCGCGGCACCTGGCAGCTGACGGGGAAGGAGTGGTTCTTCCCCGGCCACTTCCCGGGGCGGCCCACGCTGCCGGGCGTCCTGATGTGCGAGGCCATCGCCCAGCTCGGCGCCATCGCCGTCCTCACGGACGAACGGGCGGCGGGCCGACTGCCCCTGTTCGGCGGCCTCGACGGGGCGCGCTTCCGCCGCCAGGTCGGGCCCGGTGACACCCTGGAGCTGGCCGTCGACCTCGGCCGCATGTCGGCCCGGGCCGGCAAGGGGAGCGGCCGGGCCCTGCTCGACGGGCAAGTGGCGTGCGAGTGCGAGCTGATGTTCGTGCTCGTCGACGTATAACTGCCTCACGTTCCTTCGCCCTGCGTCGTTGTTCTCCTTGTGAGCCTGCCGCCCTTCCAGCGTCTGCTCGACGACCATGCCGGCGCCGTCCACCGCTACCTGGTGGCCGCCGTCGGCTTCAACGACGCCGCCGACGTCTTCCAGGAGACGTTCCTCGCTGCGCTGCGCGCCTATCCGGACCTGCGTTCGGCGGCCAACCTGCGCGGCTGGCTGTTCACCATCGCCCGCAACAAGGCCCTCGATCACCATCGTCGTCAGGCCCGCCGCCCGATCCCCGTCCCCATCGTCCCCGAACGGGTGGACGTGGATGGCGCCGAGCCGACGGACCCGGTATGGGACGCCGTGCGGGCGCTCCCGGAACGCCAGCGCCAGGCCGTGCTCCTGCGCTACGCCGCCGACCTCTCGTACGTCGAGGTGGGCGCCGTGATGGGTGTCAGCGAGGTGGCGGCCCGCCAGCACGCCAGCACTGGCGTGCGAGCCCTACGCAAGGGAGAGCCCGATGGACACGATGACTGACCTTCTCACCACCTTCGCCGCCCGCGCCGACGCCGAAGACCTCGTCGACGTGGCGTGGACCGACTACGACTCGCCCGTCGGCACGCTCGTGCTGGCGGCGACGCCCGAGGGTCTCGTCACGATCAGCTACCGCAGCGCCGAGGAGGTGATCGACCGCCTGGCGGCCAAGCTCTCGCCGCGCGTCGTCGCCTACCCGAAGCGGCTCGACGACGTCCGCCGCCAACTCGACGACTACTTCGCCGGGCGCCGCCACCACTTCGACGTCGAGCTTGACTGGCACCTGGCCACGCCGTTCCAGCGCGAGGTGCTCGGCGTGGTGCGCCAGGTGCGCTTCGGAGAGGTGACGACGTATCACGATGTGGCCCGTGCCATCGGGCGGCCCACCGCCAGCCGGGCGGCGGGGGGCGCCAACGCTCGCAACCCGCTGCCGATCGTCGTGCCGTGCCACCGGGTCATCGGCTCCGACGGGTCGCTCACCGGCTACGGCGGCGGCATGGAGAACAAGGCGTACCTGCTGAAGATGGAAGGGTCGCGGTGACGGCGTCGGCCGTGCTCACCACGCCGCTCGGTCCGCTGTACGTCCGCGTCGACGGCGACACCGTGACCGCGGTGCGGTGGGTGCGCGACGGCGAGCCAGACGACGGCGGGGGCGGCGCCGCGCCGGCCCTCGACACCGCCCTCGCCGAGCTCGACGAGTACTTCGCCGGCCAACGGCAGTCATTCGACGTCCCGATCGACCTCGGCGGCCTCGGCTCGTTCCAGCGCCAGGTACTCGACGCGACTGCGGCCATCCCCTACGGCCGCACCCGGGCCTACGGCGAGATCGCGGCCGAGCTGGGCCGGCCCGAGCTGGTGCGGGCCGTGGGAGGGGCGCTGAAGCACAACCCGATCGCGGTGATCGTGCCGTGCCACCGCGTCGTGGCCGCCGACGGGTCGCTCACCGGCTACGGCGGCGCGCCCGGCGCGGGCGGGCGCGTCGACACGAAGCGAGCCCTGCTCGAGATCGAGCGCGGGGTGTTCCAGCAGCTGCTGCTCTAGGTCGCTCTAGTCGACCGGCGGCGGGCCCAGGGCGACGCAGCCGTTGTGGCCGCCGAAGCCGAAGCTGTTCGAGAGTGTGGGTCCCGGCTCCCACGGGCGGCGCTCACCGAAGACGAGGTCGATCGCCAG
>DASXAI010000754.1:0-4291 GCA_036406775.1 Acidimicrobiales bacterium | reverse complement strand
CCATGCCGAACATGCCGTTCTCGTTCTCGGCATGGGGGAGGATGTGGCAGTGCCAGACCCATGTCCCCGGCTCGGTGGCATGGATCAGGACCGTGTAGCGCTCGCCCGGCGCCACTGTCACCGTGTCCTCGGAGGAGGGATTGGCGAGTGGATAACCGTCCTTGGCGATCACCATCTGGGCCATGCCGTGCAGGTGCATCGGATGGATCTGCGTGCCTTCGTTCATGTAGTGCACCTCGACCCAGTCGCCCTGCTTGGCGACGATGGGTGCGGTGGCCGGGAACGACTTGCCGTTGATGGCGTAGCTGATCGTGCCGGAGTCATCGAGGATCATCACTTGCTCCTGGGCCACGGTCACGCCGGCCGGCACGGGCTCGTGACCGACGAGGAAGGCGCCGGCCAGACCGTTGGGCACCTGCTTCACGGCGTCGTGGTGGGAGTGGTACATCCCGACGGCGGGACCGTGGGCGACGAACGAGTAGGTGAAGGTCTCACCTGGCTTCACGGGGTCCTGCGTGACATCCGTCGTGCCGTCCATGGCGTTCGGGGTCTGCAGGCCGTGGAAGTGGATCGAGGTCGACTCGGGCAGGTTGTTGTGCAGCACGATGGCGACCTTGTCGCCGTCGTCGGCCACGAGCGTCGGTCCGGGCACCGTTCCGTTGTAGGTCCAGGCCTCCACCTTCTTGCCAGGGGACACCTCCCACTGCACCACTGAAGCGGTGAGGTCGAACTGCTTCGTACCGTCGGCGAGCACCGTCGGCTGGAGCACCTGGGCACCGACGCCTTCCGTCTTGGCCGGGAACGCCGTGATCGAGTCCTTCATGGCCTGATCCATCTGCTCCGACGTCATGGCGGCGGCGGTCGTCGCGGTGGCGCCGCCGGCGGTCGAACCCGCGCCGGCTGAGAGGTGCAGCATGGCCTTCATTCCCGCCGCGGCATGGCCGGCGACCTGGCAGTACAGGGTGTAGGTGCCGGGGGCCAGCGCCGAGAGATCAAGGTGCGCCGACTTGCCGGGCTCGATGGACGGTGTCGCCAGGTCGGTGCCGTCGACGGCGAGGTCGTGGGCCACGCTGCCGTTGTTGGTGACGTCGAGACCGCCGCTCGTCGTGGCCATCACCATCTCCGGCGCGATCGTGAACTCGGACAAGCTCACGGCGGTGGCGGGCCCGCTCGCCGCCGTCGCCGCTCCACCGCTGGAACCGTCGCCGTTTCGAGCCATGACGACGGCGACGATCAGAGCGATGACGGCGAAGGCGACGAGGACGACGAGACCGATGCCGAGCCACGGTTCCGATCCTCGGCCGTTCGGAGGTTGGGCAGGCTGATTCTCTGGGGTGGCGCGGTCGGTCAGTGATTGCATGACTCCGACATTGGTCCCGATGCGCCGCTGGAGATCAGGGCCTCTGGTGGGCCCGTGGCAGGACTTTGGTCCCGGATCTCATCGCCGTCAGAACCGAGCCATCGAGCGATCCGGCTCGCTGGTCGCACTGGACATCGTATGTACCTCGAGTACGACGACGGCTCCGTCGCGCCGGAGCGCCCACTCCATCGCCACGGGCTGGCCGAGCACGGCTTCGGCCCGCACGGCTCTCGCCGCCACTCGCTGCGCTTCGTCGTCGCTCAGCACGGGCCGGAACGCGGACGGGCCGGACGGCTTCTGACCAACCGAGATCTCGGCGAGCTCATTCGACCGCCGAGTCACGATGTAGACGTCCGGGACCGACCCCGGCGGATGGTGGCGATCATCCTCGAGTGTCGCGGTGATCCGCACCAGATCAGGGCGGCGCCGGACCGGGTCCGTGCTGTAGGCGGTGCCCGACCGGACGGTCGAGACCAGCTCTTGGACGAGGACGGCCATGGCCGGCTCGAACTGCTGGTGAAGGGCAGCTCGGGTGACCAACGCGCGTTCGTTGAAAAGCGCCTGCCAGCAGGCGGCGACCGCCGCAGTGACGTTCGGTGCTCCGGCGACGCCGACGAGCGCGGCCGCGGTCGGGCCAAAGGTCGCCTCCTCGTCGACGGCGGAGGCTCGCACGGCGACGGTGGGGTCGGGACGGCCGAGGCGTCGTCCGAGCTCCGTGTACGAATCGGCGATGGCCTCGACGACGACGGCTGGCATCTCGGCCTCCGCCACCAGGCCGGCGCGGAAGTGGCTCTCGGCACAGACGTTCGGGCACAGGCCGATCGGGTAGCTCAGGGCCGGCTCGATGCCGGCGGCCTCGACCGCGGATCGGTAGGCCTCGGCGGTGACGGCGAAGCCGTCGGGGATGGCGAAACCGTGGGCGCGAAGCACCGCGAGGGCCGCTGTCTTGGAGCCCACCAGACCCGGATAGGTGGCGCGCACGTCGTCGAGCCACACGAGCACCGGTCGGTACGGATCCTGCTGGTCGGCCATGCATCGAGCATGCGATGCCGAGCCGGGGCGAGGGCAGGGTCGAACGTCCCGTTGCCTCGCGGCGTGGGGAAGCTCACGGCCCGGGCGGGACGTTGGACCCTGGCGGGCGGGGCGCCGGCCCTCGACCATGGGGGTGAAACGAGGAGGCACCATGGTCGAGCATCCGTCGAACGCCGAGCAGCGTTCCATCGACGACGTCAACTGCCGCCTCCTGCTCGCCTCGCAACACGTCGGCCGTCTCGTGATTGCCGGCCTCGTGCCGTCCGTCGTCCCCCTGAACTATGTCGTCGTCGACGAAGTCGTCTACTTCCGGACGGATGCCGGCTCGACGGCGGCTCGCGGGCAGGGCACTGTCGTCGTGTTCGAGGTCGACGCCCTCGACGAACTCGGTCACGCCGGATGGAGCGTGGTGGCACGCGGCCGAGTGGAAGACGTGACCGACTGGGCCGCTGCGGCGGCGGAGCTGAATGACCGGCTGCACCCGTGGGCCCCCGGCCCCAAGGATCGATGGATGCGACTCACGGTCGAGGAGATCAGCGGACGCTGGGTTCGAGGCGAGCAAGAGCCGTGGGCACCGAACGAACGGGGCTACCTGTGATCCGTCTGAGCGCCGTGCGGTACGGGTAATCGCCGGTTAAGGACGAGCTGGTATCGAACGGTGTTGGAGGTGTTCCGCGTGATCTCGTCGTCGTGGATCGCATCGCAGTCGTTCGGCGTGCCGCACACGTCCACGCAAGTCCCCCCGGCCGAGGCGGCCGCGCTGGAGGCGTCGATCCCGCTCGACGAGGAGCAGGAGTGCTCTCCCATCCGAGACGACCGGACGGCCCGGCGGGTGCAGGCGATGTTCGGCTCGATGGACGACGACCTGGAAGCGTGACCCGTCGCTCAGGTCCCTTCCTCACGTTGGTGGAGGTGGAGGTCGCACGCGCCGTTGGCGCAGACCTCGAACGCCGGATCCTCGGCCCGCCAGCCGCGCCGAACGAGGACACCGTAGAGCTCGCACCCGACGCACAGCCCGAGCACCGCTTCCAGCCACATCAGCGCCAGGCAGATCAGGCAGATCGTCCGGGGCAGGGCGCCGTGGATGCCGCTGTTGGTGACGACCGTCATGGCCAGTGCCATGGCGGCGCCCAGGCTCCACGCGAAGCGCTTGGGCTTGGCCGAGACCCACTGGGGCGGCTGTCGGCGGGTGAGCCACCCGGCGACCAGCCCGGTTGGGCTGTGCTCTACACCGGCCGCGACCCGCAGCAGGAAGTCGACGAAGAAGAACGCGCTGACCGTACGGATGGGCCAGAAGAGCTTGTCGAAGTTGGCGTACACGAACGCGACGGCGCCGACCGCCATCGTGAGGCCGGCGGCCACCCGGACCTGATGCTCGTTGACGGCGGCGGCGTGCAACTCCTTGCCGCCGACGACGAGTGGGATGGTGAGCGCCCTCGAGGCTGAAGCCACGGTGTTCCTCCTTCTCCTCTGTCTTGGTTGGTGTCGGTCAGGTCCGGCGAACGGCGAGCCGCTCGATGTCGTCGACGGTGCGGTCGACGAAACCGTCGAGGAAGCACATGAACCGGTACACGTCGGCGAAGTTGGTGGCCACGCCGACGGAGATCCGGATGGCCGCTACGGCCCGATCGTGTTCCCGCAACAGGCCCTGGCGGAGTTCGGCCGTCGACATGGGTTCGCTGCGACCGAACCACTTCGTCATCTCGTACGCGCCGAGGCGGTGCGCGACTTCGGCGGCACCCGGGTTGCAGAAGCAGCCGGTGCGGAGGGAGATGTTGGCCCGGTTGGCCAGCTCTTCGACTCGAACGTCGTCGACGACCCGGCTGTCGCGGTCGCGGACGAGGAACGTCACGGTGCCGCCGCGGTCCGTCATGTCGGTCGGGCCGTGCACATGGATCA
>DASXAI010000753.1:0-3928 GCA_036406775.1 Acidimicrobiales bacterium | reverse complement strand
GGCTCGCCGCGCACGCCGCTGATCCGGACCCGGTCCGCACCGACCTCGTCGAGTCGGATCGTGTCGAAGCGGGTGACGACGTCCGGGTTGGCGTACGCCGGGCTCTGGATCTCGTACAGCAGCTGGGCGGTGACCGTGTCGACGGTGACCCGCCCGCCGGTGCCGGGGTGCTTGGTGATCACCACGGAGCCGTCGGCGTCGACCTCGGCGATCGGGAAGCCGAGCGGAGTGGACAGATCACCGAGCTGCTCGAAGAAGGCGAAGTTGCCGCCGGTCGTCTGGGCGCCGCACTCGATGACGTGCCCGGCCACGACGGCGCCGGCCAGCGCATCCCAGGCATCACGGGCCCATCCGAAGTGCCAGGCCGCCGGCCCGACAACGAGCGAGGCGTCGGTGACCCGGGGACACACCACGACTTGAGCGCCCGCCCGCAGCGCCTCCACGATGCCCCACGCGCCGAGGTAGGCGTTGGCCGTCACCGCCTTGGCGGGCGCGTCGACGAGGGGCACGCCGGTGTCGAGGTGGGCCAACGGATGGCCCGCCACCGCCAGTTCGTCGAGCCGACCGAGCAGGTCGTCGCCCTCTATGTGGGCCACCGTCACGCGGATGCCGAGGCGCTCGGCGAGGCCGCGCAGGTCCTCGGCCAGCCCTCGCGGGTTGAGGCCACCGGCGTTGGTGATGACCTTGATGCCCCGGTCGACACACGTGCCGAGCACATCTTCCATCTGGCGCAGGAAAGTGGTGGCGTATCCCCGGGCCGAGCCGCGCTGCGACGTCTTCCAGAGGATGAGCATCGTCAGTTCGGCCAGATAGTCGCCGGTGAGCACGTCGAGGGGTCCGCCGTCGACCATTTCCCGGGGCGCGGACAGGCGGTCGCCGTAGTAGCCCGAGCAATTGGCGATGCGCAGCGGGGGCGACATCGCGCTCACCGCCCGACGAAGGTCGGCTGGCGCTTCTCCACGAAGGCAGCCAGCGCCTCGGTCGTGTCGATGGTGGTGAAGTTCAACGCCTGGGCGTGGGCCTCGGCCTCGAGAGCCTGGTCGAGGCCGAGCAAGTGCGATTGCTCGAGCAGTGCCTTGGTCATCGACAGGGCGATCGGCGGGCCGGCCTCGAGCGTGGCCGTCCAGTCGGCGACGGTGGCGTCGAGCTGGTCGTCTGGCACCACGACGTTCACGAGGCCGAGATCGCAGGCCTCGGTGGCTGAGAGCCGGCGGGCCAGGAAGGCCAGCTCCTTGGCCTTTTGCACGCCCACGAGTCGAGGCAGAAGCCAGCTGGCGCCAGCGTCGAGCGACAGCCCCCGTTTGGCGAATATCTGCGAGAAGGAGGCGTTCTCGCTCGCCAGGACGAGATCGCACGCCAGTGCCAGGCTCCAGCCGCCGCCCACCGCGACACCGCGCACGCGCGCGACGGTCGGCTTGGGGAGCCGGTGGAGCGCGAGTACGGCGTCAGCGACCTGGCGCAGCGTGTGGAGGCGAGGAGGTCGTCGGTCGTCGTGTTGATCCTGATTGGCCACGACGAGGTCGGCCCCCGAACAGAAGGCATCGCCCGATCCCGTCAGCACCACGACGCGTACATCGGGATCAGACCGCGCTCGGGTGAAGAGGCCGGCCAGAACGGACCACATCTCCGGCGTGACGGCGTTGCGGCGATGTGGACGGTTGAGGGTGACGGTCATCGTGTGACCGGTGATGTCGACGAGCACGTCGTCCAACGGCACGGAAATCCCCTTTCCGTCTGTGGTTGGCGCCCGAGACTATTCTATGCCTACCATACTACTGAAATTGGCACGGAGCCCGAGGTGCGTCTGATGCAGCGGTTGCGGTCCCACATCGACACCGCGTCAGAGGAGTATCTCGCCAACCTCAAGGGCATGGAGGCGCTCCTGCACGACGTCATGGTCGAGCAGGCCAGGGTCGTCGAGGGCGGTGGTCCGAAGTACGTCGGCCGTCACCGGGAGCGGGGAAAGCTCCTCGTGCGCGAGCGGATCGACCTCCTCGTCGATCAAGAAGCGTGGTTCCTGGAGCTGTCTCCGCTCGCGGGTTGGGGCACCGACGACCCGCTCGGTGGCGGCCTCGTGACGGGGATCGGCGTGGTGTCGGGCGTCGAGTGCCTGATCGCCGCCAACGACCCGACCGTCCTCGGTGGGTCGCTCGGGCCCACGGCCGTCACCAAGGTCCTCCGAGGCCTCGAGATCGCCCGGTGCAACCGGTTGCCGGTGATCAATCTGGTCGAGTCGGGCGGCGGCGAGCTTCCCAAGCAAGCTCAGTTCTTCGTCCGCGGTGGATCGAAGTTCCGGCGTATGACCCAGCTCTCGGCGGCCGGCGTGCCGGTGATCTCGGTCGTCTTCGGCTCGTCGACGGCTGGAGGCGCATACGTGCCCGGCATGAGCGACTACACCGTGCTCCAGCGCAGTGCTGCGCGCGTGTATCTCGGCGGCCCGCCGCTCGTGAAGATGGCCATCGACGAGGACGCCGACGACGAGACCCTGGGCGGCGCCGAGATGCACGCCCGCACCTCGGGCCTGGCGGACTACCTGGCCGAGAGCGAGCCCGACGCCATTCGTATCGGGCGGGAGGTCGTGGCCCATCTCAACTGGCGCAAGCAGGGTCCGGGACGGCGTTGGCGCGGCGAGGAGCCGTTCTACGATCCCGGCGAGCTGCTTGGCATCCCTTCCGCCGATGTGCGGGTGCCCTTCGACGGGCGCGAGGTCATCGCCCGCATCGTCGACGGCTCTCGTTTCGAGGAGTTCAAGCCGCTGTACGGAGGCACGCTCGTGTGCGGGTGGGCGTTCATTCACGGTTTCCCGATCGGCATCCTCGCCAACAACGGCATCCTCTTCTCAGAAGAGGCCCAGAAGGGCGCCTCCTTCATCCAGTTGTGCGACCGCATCGACGTGCCGCTGCTGTTCCTGCAGAACATCACGGGCTTCATGGTCGGGACGCGGTACGAGCACGGCGGCATCATCAAGGACGGCGCCAAGCTGATCAACGCCGTCTCCAACTCCTCGGTGCCGCACTTCACGGTGATGGTGGGCGCCAGCTACGGCGCTGGCAACTACGGGATGGCGGGCCAGGGCTACGACCCGCGTTTCATCTTCACGTGGCCGAACCACCGCATCGCCGTGATGGGCCCCAAGCAGCTCGCGGGCGTCATGAGCATCGTGACGCGCGGCCGAGACCCAGAGGCCGTGGCGGCCCTCGAGGCCCAGGTGGAGCACGAGTCCACGGCCCTCTTCGCCACCGGCCAGCAGTGGGACGACGGCATCGTCGATCCACGCCAGACCCGCACCGTCCTCGGGGTTGCCCTCTCGGCCGCTGACAACGCACCGATCGATGGCTCGGCCCGCTATGGCGTGTTTCGGATGTAGGGAGGGCCGCTCCGACATGTCACGATCGCTCTCCACCGTCGTGGTGGCCAACCGGGGCGAGATCGCCCGGCGGATCATGCGCACCTGCCGGGCGATGGGATTGCGGTCCGTCGGCCTGTACTCCGACCCCGATCGACGGTCACCGCATGTCCGTGAAGCCGACGAGGCGTTCCGCCTGCCCGGGGCCACGCCGGCTGACACGTATCTCGATGTCGGCAAGGTGATCGACGTCGCCCACAGGTCCGGCGCCGACGCCGTGCACCCCGGGTACGGGTTCGTGTCGGAGAACGCCGACGCCGCGCAGGCCTGCATCGACGCCGGCCTCGTCTGGGTCGGGCCGTCTCCCGCCGCGATCCGTGCCATGGCGTCGAAGGTCGAGTCGAAGCGACTGGTAGGCGGCGTCGGTGTGCCTCTGCTCCCGAGTGCCACCATCGAAGGCGACCATGTCGACGAGTGGCGTCGTGCCGCGGCCACGGTCGGGTATCCGCTGCTCGTCAAAGCATCCGCCGGGGGCGGCGGCAAGGGCATGCGTCGGGTCGACGGTCCCGACACGCTGGCGGA
>DASXAI010000752.1:0-8301 GCA_036406775.1 Acidimicrobiales bacterium | reverse complement strand
GGTGCTCGACGTCATCGAGCGCTACGGCGTCACCGGCTTCATCGGCGCCACGATCATGCTGCACCGGGTGGCACGCGAGCCTGGCGTCGAGAAGCGGGATCTCTCCACCATCGAATGGGTGATGCACGGCGCCGCCCCGCTCCCGGAGTGGCTGGCCCGGTTCTGGATCGACCTCGTCGGCCCGACCCACTTCTTCGTGTGCTACGGCTCGAGCGAAGGTGCGGGCGCCACGTTCGCCCGTGGCGACGAGTACCTCGAGCACCCGGGCACCGTGGGCAAGGGCGCCATCAACACGACCCTGCGCATCACCGATGCCGACGGAAACGAGTTGGCGCCGGGCGAGATCGGTGCGATCTACATGAAGTCGGCGTACGGGATCCTGGCGAGCTATCTGGGTGACGTGCCGCCGCTTCCTGTCACCGAGGACGGGTACGCCACTGTGGGCGATCTCGGCTGGGTCGATGAAGACGGCTTCCTGTACCTCGCCGACCGGCGCGTCGACATGATCATCACCGGCGGCGCCAACGTGTACCCGGCCGAGGTGGAGAGCGCGCTGAGCGAGCACCCGGCGGTCCAGGACGTCGTGGTGATCGGGCTGGCCGATCCGGAGTGGGGACGGCGCGTCCACGCCATCGTGCAGTTGGTCGAGCCGGGCTCGATCGACGCCGAGGGGTTGCGCGCCTACGCCAAGGCCCGGCTGGCCGGGTACAAGGTGCCCAAGACGATCGAGTTCGTCGACGTCATCCCCCGCAGCGAAGCCACCAAGGTCAACCGAGCGGCCCTGGTGGCCGAGCGGGAGTCGTGAGGTAGTCGTCGAACCTCGGGGCGTCGGGCTCGAGGGCGACGCCGGCCGTGCGGGCCACGAAGCTGATGGCGTGATACCAACCGGCCAGCAGCACCAGGTCGAGGATCGCGGCATCGTCGTACCACTGCCGCATCGCCGCGAACGCGGCGTCGTCGAGGTCGGCCCGGTCGTGGAGCGCATCGACGGCCGCGATCAGCGTCCGTTCGCGCCGCTCGGTCCAGCATGCGTCGTCTGGCCCGCCGTACGTGAGCGAGGCGATCTGCTCGCGGGTGAGCCCGACCCGCTCGGCAAAGTAGGCGACGTGGACGCCCCACTCGTACTCGCAGCCGCAGCAGGCGCACACGCGGTCGATCACGATCTCGCGCTCGCGCATCGAAACAGAGAATCGGCGGCTGAGCACGTAGCTGCCCCAGCCGTGCATGGCCTCGGTCATCGTCGGGTTGCGGGCGAACGTCCGGAAGAGGCCGATCGGCGGCTGGCCGGGCGGCATCATCCGGGCGAGCAGTTCGCCGGTGGTCGGCTCGTAGGGCGGTTCCAGGGGCGCGATGCGAGTGGGCATGCGTGTCTCCAAGCGATTCGGAAGTAGAATCGCCACGATTCTGAAACAGAATCGCGGTCCTGTCCAGCGCGACTTTGGAGGAGAGCGTCGTGGTCCGTGGCTCTTCAACCGGCCGTCCGATCATGGTGGCGCTCGATCTCCTCGGCCGGCGGTGGACGCTGCGCGTGCTGTGGGAGCTGCGTGACGCGCCGTTGGGGTTCCGCGCGCTGCGGGAGCGCTGTGACGCCATGTCGGCGAGCGTGCTGCGCCAACGCCTCGTCGAGCTGCTCGATGCCGGCCTCGTCGAGCAGGACGACGAGCAGCGCTACCGGCTCACCAAGCTGGGAATCGAGCTGCGCGCCGCCCTCGAACCGCTGCTGCGGTGGTCGGACCGCTGGGCCACCGCCCGCCGCCGGCCGTGACCGCAGTTGGGGCTCGATGACGGATCAGCCGTCGGCGTCGTCCGGGATGCTTTCGCGATTGCTGAGAAAGCTCGCGAGGTTGTTGCGGCTGACGACGGTGTTCGGGTCGTCGGGGCCGAGGATGCGTTCGAGCTGAGCGACGACGGATTCTTGGAGGGGGATGGCGTCGGCGAGGCGCCCGTCGGCGGCGTAGCACGCGGCGAGATTGCTGGCGGCGATGACGGTGTCAGGGTGGTCGGGGCCGAGGATCCGTTCGCGGTCAGCCAGGACGGCTTCTTGGAGGATGACGGCGTCGCCGGTGCGTCCGATGGCGCTGTACGAGAAGGCGAGGTTGTTGCGCGCGGTGAGGGTCTCCGGGTGTTCGGCGCCGAGGATCCGTTCGCGGTCAGCCAGGACGGCCTCTTGGAGCGGGATGGCGTCGGCGACGCGGCCGGCATCGGCGTAGGAAGCGGCGAGGTTGTTGCGGGTGGTGAGGGTGTCGGGGTGTTCGGCGCCGAGGATGCGTTCGCGGTCGGCCAGGACGGCCTCTTCGAGGGCAACGGCGTCGGCGGTGCGGCCAACCAGACGGTACGACTCGCCGAGATTGCCGCGGGCGGTGAGCGTGTCGGGATGGTCGGGGCCGAGGACGCGTTCGCGGTCGGCCAGGACGGCTTCGTGGAGCGTGACGGCGTCGGCGATGCGGCCGGCGGCGGCGTAGGAGACGGCGAGGCTGTTGCGCGCGGTGAGGGTGTTGGGATCGTCAGGGCCGAGTATGCGTTCGCGATCAGCGAGGACCGATTCTTGGAGGGTGATGGCGTCGGCGACGCGGCCGGCCAGACGGTAGGACTCGGCCAGGTTGCCGCGGGCGGTGAGGGTGTTGGGGTGATCGGGGTCGAAAAGGCGTTCGCGGTCGGCGAGGACTTGCTCTTCGAGGGGGATGGCGTCGGCGGTGCGCCCGGCCGCCCAGTAGGAGAAGGCGAGGCTGGCGCGGGCGGTGAAGACATTGCTGTCGTCGGGGTCCATGGTGGTCTCGGCGAGGGTGAGGGCAGTGCGGTGCACGGCGACGGCGTCGTGGGGCTGGCCGGCGGCCCGTAGGTAGATGCCGACGTCGTCGAGGACCCACCACAGATCGGTGGCGTCGTCGAGAGAGTACGTGGGGTGGTGGGTGGCGGTCGCTTGGATGTGGGGGGCCAGCGCCGAACAGTCGGGCCACGTGGCCGGGTCGTTGGGGTCGGGAAAGACGCGGCGCAGGGTGCGAGCTATGAAGGCGAGGGTGTCGGTGGGGGCGGTGCGCCGGGCGGCGTCTTGGACGACCCGGTGCACGCTGAGGGTGTCGCCGTGGGGGGTGGCGAGGGCGTAGTCGTAGAGGGCGTCGAAGCCCGCGTACACGTCGGCGACGGTGCCGTCGAGATACGGAGTGGCGGCTGTGTCGGGGTCGGGGTCGGGGTCAGGATCGGTGAACAGGTTGATGGGGATGGCGTCGGGGGCGAGGAAGCCGCAGGCGGCAAGGAGCCGCCCGGCGAGCGGGGCGGTGGCGGACGCGGCGGCGATGGAGACCTGCCAGGTGGTGTAGGCGGTCGCCTCGTAGCCGACGGGGCGGGTGTTGTCGGGGTAGGGGTTGGTGCTCTTCTGGTCGAACAGGGCCAGATAGGCGGGCCAGGTGCGCCCGGGCCTGGCCACATACGCGGCGGCTTGTTCCAACGCCAACGGCAACCCGTCCAACCGGTCAGCGGCGTCCTCGATCCCGGCCCTGTCAGCCGCGGCCGCCGGGTTGGCCTCACCGACCCGGTCGACCAGGAACTGGACGGCGGTGTCGTGATCGAATACGTCGACACTCCGCTGGGCGGCGAGCGCCGTCCACCCCTGGTAGCGGCTCGTGATCACCACCCGGCCCTGACCGGTCGCAGGCAACCACCGCTCCAACTGGTTGGGTTCGGTGGCGTTGTCGAACACGATCACCCACGACGACGACGTCGACTCCAACCACATCCGCACCTGCGTGGCGACAGACTCGGGTTCGACGTCGGCGGTGACCACCCCGACCAAGGGGGCCAACTCGACCAGGTCGGTCACCAGCGTGAGGGGCGCTTGGGCGCGCACCCACCACACCACCTCCACATCGCCAGCCTGGCGGCGCTGCCACACGTACACCGCCGCCGCCGTCGACTTGCCCACTCCACCCGCACCCACCAACGCCCGCACCACCCCGGCCCCCGTGCCATCGAGGGCGGTCAGGACCTGGGGGCGTTGCACCGTCACCCGCGGCAACCGCGGCACTCGACCCGACCACACCCGCAGCGCCGTTGCCGCAGGCGCCTCCGCCACCGCTCGATGGAACAAACCCGCGACCGCTTCGACCACCGGCCCCCACCCGTTGGCGGCCGATAGGCCCTGCACCCGCTGTAGCCCGTACGGCCCATCCGCGCCCATTGGACCCAAATAGACGGGCACCACACGTCGGCCCGGCTCAACCCGGGCCAGATTGATGGCGGCGGCGATCTCCTCCCGGGCATAGAACGCCTTCTCGGTGTGCTCGGAGATGACCACCACCGTCACGATTGACGCCGCCTGGGCCGCCGGCAACACGTCGTCCCACCAGTCCCCCGGCTGCAGACTCCGGGTATCCACGAACACCCGCAGCCCCCGGGTCAGCAACGCGTCATACAGCGTCTCGGCCGCGGCCGTGTCGGCGCTGGCATGCGCCACGAACACATCGAAACGCACCGACTCCCCCGGCACCGCCGCCAACACCCCGGGCGCCACCGGCTCGCCCGACCCCGGCGCCGCCGGCACGAACTCGGCCTGCGCCGTCGGCGTCAACCGCTCCAACAGCAGGGAAAGCTTCGCCTCGAGCCCTTCCCAGCGCTCCTCATCACTCGGGTGGTCGCCCATGATCAGGTCGCCGACCACCGCGAGCGACTCGCGACCGGCGCGTTCGAGATCCGGGCGTCACGACCGGCGCTCGTCATCACGGCCACCACACCACGAGGCGACATCCCAACCCCCCACAGGACCCTCGACCGGCCCGGGAGCCTAACTGAACCGCCCTTGGAAACGAGGGCGAACAGCTAGCCGGCGGCGTCGAGGAACTGCTCGTGGTGCTCGATGGCGAGGACGGCGAGCTCGGTGGCGTTGCGCGCCCGGTCACGAAGGTGGCGGGCGGCCGCCTGCACCGCGTCGTGGCGCCGGCGGTCGTCGGGACCGTCGTACGTGAAGCGCCACTGCTCCACCCGATGGGCCAGGCGCCGCTTGCCCGGTTCGTCGATCTCGACTCCGGCGGCGGGGAAGATGCGGCAGTCGTAGGTGCGACAGGCCCGCGGCCGGTGCTCGTAGATGCTGCACCCGCCGTCGACCAGCATCGGGCAGTGCCCGCGCTGGTCGTAGCCGAGCACGAAGTGGCCCGGCCGGCCCGGTGCCGGGAACAGCAGGGCCTCCGGAATGCGGGCAATGGTGTCGGTCTCGTCGGGACCGATGGTCACGAACTGGCTCGCCGTACAGCAGGCGGTGCAGCCGTCGCACGGAACATCGGCCTCACCCTCACTCCGCAACGCCGCCGTCATCGACACGAGCCACGTCGAGAACGGTCCGGCGTCGAACGTGGGCTCGGCGGCCGACGTCATGCCGCGCATCCTACCCGTCCATGTGCAACTTAGAGGTTGCACTATCGTAGGCGCCATGCCCATCGAGGACATCGCCTACGACGTCGACGGCACGACGATGGTGGGTCGCCTGGCTCGTCCCGACGGGCACGGCCGCCGCCCCGCTGTGCTCATCGCCCACGAGGGCAACGGCCTCGACGACGTCCAGAAGGAGCGAGCCGAACGCTTCGCCGCCCTCGGCTACGTCGCGTTCGCCCTCGACTACTACGGCGGCGGGCGGCCGCTCGACGACCGCGACGAGATCAACGCTCGGCTGACCGCGCTCATGGAGGACGCCGACCAACTGCGGCGCCTCGGCCAGGCCGGCCTCGACGTCCTCCTCGCCCAGCCCGCGGTCGATCCCGCTCGAGTCGCGGCGGTGGGGTACTGCTTCGGCGGCACGCTCGTCCTCGAGCTCGGCCGCACGGGCGCGCCGCTCGCGGCGATCGTGGGCGTCCACCCCGGGCTCACCACGACGCGGCCCGGCGACTCGGTCAACATCGCCGGCAAGGTGCTCGTGTGCGTAGGCGCCGAGGACCCGCTGATCCCGCCCGCACAGCGGCTGGCGTTCGAGGCCGAGATGACGGCGGCCGGCATCGACTGGCAGATGAACGTCTACGGCGGTGCGCGCCACAGCTTCACCCACCCGCGGGCGGAACTGGCGGGGCTGGCCGCCCTCGCCTATCACCGCCCGAGCGACGAGCGCTCCTGGCGGGCGATGGTCGATCTTTTCGACGAGGTCTTCGCCGGCTGACGTCGGGAGCGCGCCTTGTGCCGCCGCCATCGAGCCAGCACCCTCGGCAGCTCGCGCTGGAGGAAGGCGACGAAGTCGAGCGTCTCCTGCATGCGCCGGCCGGCCGGCGTGCCGGGACCGAGTGCGGCCACGCCGTCGCCCAGTGTCCGGCCCCACTGCTGGAGCATCGCTTCGCGGCTCACCGACGCCTCGTACCAGGCATCCTCCGACACGCGGTAGCGGTCGCGGCGCGAACCGGGCTCCCGCTCGCGACGCACCAGGTTCACCTGGATCAGGTACCGCACGGCGCCACTGACAGCGGCCGGGCTGATCTGGAGGCGCTCGGCCAGTTCGGCCGCCGTGAGAAAGCCGGCGTCCTCCACCAGCAACGCCACGAAGACCCGCGCTGGGAGGCGCGGGATCCCCGCCGCTTCGAGGTCCGCCGCGAATCGATCCACGAACGTTGCCACCCGAGGCGCCGAACGAGCCATTCATCGATCATAACATTCGCAAGTTTGTGAATATTCGATAGTGTGCAGCACATGGCCGACGTGATCTCGATCACCGGGCTGGTGAAGCGGTTCGGCACCACCACCGCCCTCGACGGCTTGAACCTCGACGTCGCGGCAGGGACGGTTCACGGCTTCCTCGGGCCGAACGGCGCCGGCAAGTCGACGACGATCCGGATCCTGCTCGGCATGCTCCGCGCCGACGCCGGCGAACTGACCCTGCTGGGCGGCGATCCGTGGCGTGACGCCGTGGAGCTCCACCGCCGCCTGGCCTACGTACCGGGCGACGTCAACCTGTGGCCGAAGCTGACGGGCGGCGAGATCATCGATCTCCTCTCTCGGCTGCGCGGCGATGCCGATCCACGCCGGCGCGACGAGCTGGTCCAGCGCTTCGAGCTCGACCCGACGAAACGAGCTCGCACCTACTCGAAGGGCAACCGCCAGAAGGTCGCGCTGGTGGCCGCGCTGACGTCGCGGGCCGAACTCCTCGTCCTCGACGAGCCCACCTCGGGGCTCGATCCTCTGATGGAGGCCCAGTTCCAGGCCTGCATCCGGGAGGTACGGGCCGAGGGCCGCACCGTGCTGCTGTCCAGCCACATCCTCGCCGAGGTCGAAGCCCTGTGCGACCGACTGAGCATCGTGCGCGCCGGTCGCACCGTGGAGTCGGGAACGCTCGACGAGCTACGCCACCTCACCCGGACGTCGGTGACCGTGGAGCTCGACACGGTGCCCGACGGGCTCGATCGTCGCCCCGGCGTCCACGGCGTGGCTGTGATCGGCCACCGCGTCCACTTCGACGTCGACAGCGACCAGCTCGGTCCCGTCCTCCGGGACCTGGCGGCCGCTGGCATCCACTCCCTCGAGAGCCGGCCGCCGACGCTGGAGGAGATCTTCCTGCGCGAGTACGACGACGAGATCGAGTCGTGAACGAGTTCGCCGGCACCGGGGCGCTCGTCCGGGCCCACGTGCACCGCGACCGGCTGCGCATCGCCGTGTGGATCGGCTCGATCGTCGGGCTCGTCGCGGCGGCGACGTCGAGCGTCAAGGCGCTGTACCCGACCCAGGCGGATCTCGACGCCGCGGCCCGCGCCGCCCAGGACAGCGCCGTCGCCAAGGCGTTCAAGGGTCCGGCCCAGGCGCTGGACACCATCGGCGGTCAGGTGGCATTCCAGATCGTCGTCTTCGGGATTGTCGCCGTCGCGCTCATGAGCCTGCTCGCCGTCGTCCGCCTGACCCGGGCGGAGGAGGAGGCGGGCCGCCTCGAGTTGATCCGGGCCCTGCCGGTCGGGCGGCGCGCGCCGTTGCTGTCGGCGCTCGTCGTGGTGGCGGGCATGGACATCGCCGTGGGCGCCCTGGTGACGCTGGCGCTCCTCGCCTACGGCCTCCCCGCCGCCGGTTCGGCGGTGATCGGCGTGGCGTTCGCCGCCGTGGGGTTCGTGTTCGCCGCCACCGCCGCCGTCACGGCCCAGATCACCGAGAACGCCCGGGTCGCCGCCGGCATCCCCGGTGGCGCCCTCGCCGCGGCGTTCGTCCTGCGCGCCATCGGCGACGTCGGGAACGGCGTGCTGTCGTGGCTCTCGCCCATCGGCTGGGCCCAGAAGGCCCGGCCCTATGCCGGCGAGCAGTGGTGGCCCCTGCTCCTCGCCGTCGTCACTGCCGCCGTGCTGGTGCCGGTCG
>DASXAI010000751.1:0-7986 GCA_036406775.1 Acidimicrobiales bacterium | reverse complement strand
GGTGGCCAGCTGGGCCGGCGACGAGCTCACGCTCATCGACTCGAACCAGGCGCCGGCGCGCGTGCGCGACACGCTGGCCCGCCTCTTCGGCCTCGAGCCGGGTGCGGTGCGGGTCGTCACCGAGCACGTCGGCGGGGGGTTCGGCGCCAAGGGCTTCCCCCGCCCCAACGCCGTCCTGGCCGCCATGGCGGCGCGCGTCGTCGGCCGGCCAGTGAAGTGCGTGCTGACACGCCAGCACCAGTTCGCCGTCGTCGGCCACCGCACGCCGTCGATCCAACGGGTCCAGCTCGGCGCCGATCTCGACGGCCGGCTCGTCGCCATTGGTCACGACGTCTTCGAGCAGACGTCGACGCTGAAGGAGTTCGCCGAGCAGACCGCCGTCGCCACGCGCCACATGTACGCGGCTCCGAACCGCAGGACCACCCACCGGTTGGTGCGGCTCGACGTGCCGACGCCGTTCTGGATGCGGGCGCCGGGGGAGTGCCCCGGCATGTTCGCCCTCGAGTCGGCGATGGACGAGTTGGCGGCGGCCTGCGGCGTCGATCCGGTCGAGCTGCGCATCCGCAACGAGCCCGCCATCGAACCCGAGTCGGGCCGGCCTTTCTCGACCCGCAACCTCGTGGCGTGTCTGCGTGAAGGGGCCGCCCGCTTCGGGTGGGACGGCCGCGATCCCGAGCCGGCCTGTCGCCGTCAGGGGCAGTGGCTGGTGGGCACCGGCGTGGCGGCATCGACGTATCCCGCCCGGGCCATGCCGTCGAAGGCCACCGTGTCGGTCGACACCCACGGCCGCTACTGCGTCGACATCGACGCCGTCGACATCGGCACGGGCGCGCGTACCGCGCTGGCGCTTGTCGCCGCCGAGGCCCTGGGCGCGGCCGATGACGTCGTCGACGTGCGTATCGGCGACACCCGCTTCCCTGACGCCATGGGGGCGGGAGGGTCGATGGGCACGGCCTCGTGGAGTTGGGCCGTCGCCGGCGCCTGCCGCGCCCTGCGAGCCGACATGAACGAGCGAGGCGGCGTGGTGCCGGCTGAGGGGCTCACGGCGTCGGTCGACACGCAGGCCGAGGTGGCGGCGCTCCCGGACGTGGCGCGCTATTCGTTCGGCGCCCAGTTCGCCGAAGCGTGGGTCGACGTGGACACCGGCGAAGTGCGGGTCCCTCGCCTGCTCGGTGTCTTCGCCGCTGGCCGCATCGTCAATGCGGTGACGGCCCGCTCACAGTTCGTCGGCGGCATGACGATGGGACTTTCGATGGCGCTGTTCGAGGAGAGCACGATCGACCCCGCGTTCGGCGACTATCCCAATCACGACTTCGCCAGCTACCACGTGGCTACGTGCGCCGACGTGCAGGACATCGAGGTGGTGTGGCTCGACGAGGACGAGCCCGCCCTCGGCCCGCTCGGGATCAAGGGGATCGGCGAGATCGGCATCGTCGGCACCGCCGCCGCCATCGCCAACGCCGTCCACCACGCCACCGGTGTGCGCGTGCGCGACCTTCCGATCCGGCTCGACCGGTTGCTGCGCTGAACGCCCCCTTGGGTTTCACGCTGGATTCACCACGCCAGGCGTGGATGAACCAGCGTGAAAGGGGGAGGGGCGGGGATTACGCCCCGTAGATCCGCTCGGGCGTGACGAGGACGACGACGCGACGCTCGGACGCCATGACGGCGTCGTAGGTGGGCCAGTCGTCGTGGGTCCCGCCGGCGGCCGTGAAGACCTCGCGCAACAGCACCCGGAGGCGCTCGGCGTCGATGCCCTCGACCGGGTCGTCGGGACCGATGAGCTCGGCCGGACCTTCGACGCCGGCCCACTCCCATCCGGCGCGGATCACCACCGACGCGCGGCGGCGCTGACGGAGGTAGTCGAGCTTGCGGGCCGCGCCACCCGCAACGAAGCCGACGACGTCTTGACCGTGGGCGGGATGGGGAAGGACACCGGCGTTCACGACCGACGAGTGGACAGTGCCGTCCGGTCGGGTCGTCGACACGACGACGAGGCCGTGGTCGCGGGGGACGAGGCGGGCAAAGGCGGAGAGATCGGCCACGTCGTATCCAACCCGCGACCACCCCCGCCTGTTCCGAGGATACGTTCCGTCGATGGCGCTGGTGGAGTACCTGGCCTCCGAGGTCGCCGAGGATTGCAAGGACGGGCTCGTGACCCGCCGGGAGGCGCTCCGGCGCCTCGGTCTCCTGGGCCTGTCGGCGGGCGCGGCGGCCGCGCTGCTGGCGGCGTGCGGCGGCGACAACGGCCGCGCCCAGCCGGCGGCGACCACCGCGGCCGCCACGACGGCATCGACGTCGGTGTCCACGACGGGCTCGAGCGCGACGAGCGCGCCGAGCGCCAGCGCCACGAGCGCGGCCGGTGCGGCCGTGACGGCGGCACCCATCACCTTCCCGGGGCCGGCCGGCACACTGCAGGGGTCGTTCGCCGCCGCCCCGACACGCCGCGGCGCCGTGCTCATCATCCACGAGAACCGCGGCCTCACCGACCACTTCAAGACGCTGCCGGCCCGCTTCGCCGCCGATGGCTACGACGCCCTCGCCATCGATCTCCTGTCGCGCCAAGGGGGTACGGCGGCGTTCGCTGATCCGGCCCAGGCCACCGCGGCATTGGGTGCGGCCAAACAGGACGATCTCACCGCCGACATGCGCGCCGGACTCGACGAGCTGAGCCGGCGGGCCCCCGGCGCCGGTCTGGCCATCGTCGGCTTCTGCTTCGGCGGCGGTCAGGTGTGGAGCCTGCTGGCGGCGGGCGAGCCGCGCCTGGCCGCGGCAGCGCCCTTCTACGGGCCGGGCCCGAGCGGCGCCAACTTCTCGGGTTCGAAGGCCGCCGTACTGGGCGTGTATGCCGAGCTCGACTCGCGCGTGAACGCCAGCAAGGACGCCATGGACCAGGCGCTCACCGCCGCCGGGTTGGTGCACGAGATGCGCGTGTTCCCGGGTGTCGATCACGCCTTCTTCAACGACACCGGTCCGCGCTACGACGCCACCCAGGCCGCCGCCGCCTACCAAGCCGTCCTCGACTGGTTCGGGCCGCACCTCGCCTGAGGAAATTCTCATCCGGCCCTTCCCGGGCCTCGTAGATCGACGGGTCCGCTCCCCACACCGAGCGCACGCAAGCAGGAGGCTCGCATGGCCGATCTGTCCCGTCGCACCTTCCTTGGCGCATCCGCCGCCGCCGCCGGAGCTGCCGTGATCGGAGTCCCGATCGCCACCGCCGCCGCCAGTTCGGGCGGCGCCACGGCCGCCCCCGCCCTCGCCGCCGGAGGCGCGGCGCTCGGCGCCAAGGCCAGTGGCCCACTCGTCGTCTACGTCCCGGACGCCGGGTCCGGCGACGTGTCGATCATGGTGGGCACGCAGGAAGTCACGTACCACGACCCCGATCTGGTGGCCCGCCTGGCGCGCGCCGCCTCCAACGGTTGAGGAGACAACGATGTCATCGCACCGTGAAGCCCCCGAGATCTCGAAGGACCCGGTGGCCGATAGCACCGACGTCTACGCCTTCGTGAGCCCGGACAAGCCCGACACCGTCACGCTCATCGCCAACTACGTGCCGCTCGAGGATCCGGCCGGCGGTCCGAACTTCTTCGAGTTCGGCGACGACGTGCGCTACCGCATCCATGTCGACAACGACGGCGACGGCCTCTCCAACGTGATCTACGAGTTCAACTTCACCACCCAGATCACGAACCCCAACACGTTCCTCTACAACACCGGCCAGATCAAGACGCTCGACGACCCGAACTGGAACCGCAAGCAGTTCTACTCGGTCACCAAGATCGTGCGGAACAAGGACAAGGAGCTGAGCCGCACCACGCTCGGCAAGAACCTGACCTGCCCGCCTTGCAACATCGGCCCCCGCTCGACGCCGAACTACGCGGCCCTCGCGGCGGCGGCCATCCACCCGATCGGGAAGGGCGGCCAGGTGTTCGCCGGCCAGCGCCTCGATGCCTTCTGGGTCGACCTCGGCTCGATTTTCGACCTGGCGGCCTTGCGGCCGGTGCAGAACCTCCATCTGATCCCGCTGTCCGCCGCGGCGGGCCGCAACTCGCTGCAGAACTTCAATTGCCACACCCTCGCCGTGCAGGTTCCGATCACTGACCTCACGCGCGACGGCAAGTCGCACACCGATCCGATGGACGCCAAGGCGGTGATCGGCGTCTGGACGTCGGCGGCCCGTCAGAAGGCGGCGGTCCGCAACGACGACGGCGACCACCAGTCCGGTCCCTTCGTGCAGGTGTCGCGGCTCGGCAACCCGCTGTTCAACGAGGTCATCGTTCCGATGGCCAAGAAGGACCGGTGGAACCGCATGCTGCCGAGCTCCGACTCGCAGTTCGCCAAGTACGTGGCCCAACCCGAGCTGGCCAAGCTGCTGCCCATCCTGTACCCCGGGGTGTTCCCGAACCTGGCCGCCTATACGAAGGACCGGGCCGACCTGCTGGCGATCCTCCTCACGGGCATCCCCGGCGGCATCATCCCCGGCTTCCAGAACTTCACCGGCAAGACCCAGGCCGACGAGCTCCGCCTGAACATGGCCATCAAGCCCTCAGCGAGCCCGAACCCGCTCGGGATCCTCGGCGGCGACCTGGCCGGGTTCCCCAACGGCCGGCGCCTCACCGACAACATCGTCACGATCGAGCTGCGGGCCGTCGCCGGCGCCACCATCCCGCTCGTCGACAGCTCGTTCACGCCCGATGCCGCCGCCGGCGCCATCGCCGACGGCAGCGGCGCACCGCCGACGCTGAACCCGTTCGTGTTCCCCTACATGAACACGCCGACGGGCGGGTTCGACGTGCAGCCGCTCGACGCCTCCGCACCGGTGGCGTGACCGTGTGCGACCACGGGCACGAGCATCGTCACCACCACTATCCCGCCGGCGAGCAAGCGGCCGGCGGGTCGGTGGTGCTCGACATCGGTGACGACCGTGGGGCGCTGATCGTGTACCTCGATCGCGGCCGGATCGGCACCGAGCTCCACCTGCGGCGCCCCGGCGAGGCCGCCACGACGCACACGGGCGTCTGGGAACGTCGTGTCGGTGCCCACCGGCCGGTGGCGGCGGTGTTTTCGAGCCTGGCTGCGGGCACCTACGCCATCGTCGGCGACGACGGTGACCAGTGGGTCACGGTCGACGTCGGCGGCGGCGCTGTCACCGAGACCGCGCTCGCCGGCTGACCGCCTGTCCGTTTCACGCTGTTTCGACCACGCCCGGTGTGGATGAATCAGCGTGTAACCGGGAGGCGACCTCGTCCCACCGCACCGGCACGTCGCCGCCCCCGCATGTCCAGAAGACGAAGCGGGACCGGCCCATGCGCTGCGGCTTGGTGCGGATGATGCCGGCGTGGGGGTCGGCGTGGGCGAAGCGTTCGAGGGCGTCCTTCGACTCCCACACCGACACGGTGAGGAACTCCTTGTGCAGCAGGCGGGCGTCGAGGGCGTAGCCGACGAGGCCGTCGGCCTGGGCCAGTTGGCGCCGGATCGTCATCGCCTGGGCGAGGAAGCGGGGGATGTACCGGTAGCCCCGCAGCGGCAACCGGCTGGCCATGACCGTGTACGTGCGATCCGGCTCGGGCGTCGTGCGGGCGGTCCAGGGCAGGGCGGGCATGGTCGGGTCCCTTCCAACGGCGGAACTTTTCAATGACAAGATAAGGGAGGAGACTTGTCGATGGAAAGATCGGCCGTGGTGGCATGGGTCACCGCCCCTCCTCGGTTGCGGTCGTGATCTGTCCGCAACGTCGAGCAGACTGGGCCGTTGGTGGACACGCCCGTGCGCCTCCTACGCCTGCTGACGCTGCTGTCGGCTCGGCCGTGGTGGCACGGCGCCGACCTGGCCGGCCGACTGGAGGTCACCGAGCGCACGTTGCGTCGAGACGTCACGCGCCTGCGAGCCCTCGGGTATCCCGTCGACGCGTCGACCGGCCCCTACGGCGGCTACCGGCTCGGCGCCGCCGGCCACCTGCCGCCCCTGTTGCTCGACGACGACGAAGGCGTGGCCGTGGCCGTGGCGCTGCGGGCCGTGTCGGGCGGCGGCGGCTCGGGTCTCGAGACGGCGGCGTTGTCGGCCCTCACCAAGCTGGACCAGGTGCTGCCCCTCCAGTTGCGGGAGCGCGTCACGGCCCTCCGTACCGTGACCGTGGGTCTGCGCTCGGTCGAGCTGCCGCCCGCCGATCTCGAGCTGCTCGTGGTGCTGGCCGTGGCGTGCCGCCGGCCCGAGCGCCTGCGGTTCACCTATCTCGACGGCCAGGGCAACACCACGGACCGTCACGTCGAGCCGTTCCGCCTCGTGTACACGGCGCGCCGGTGGTACCTCGTCGCCTACGACACGGGCCGCACGGCGTGGCGGACGTTCCGTGTCGACCGCATCAGCGAGGCCAAGGGCACGGGCGTGCCCTTCGAGCGCACCGAGGAGCCCGACGCCGCCGCCCTCGTGGCTCGCGGCGTGGCCCTGGCCGCCCATCCGATCCAGGCGCGGGTGCGGCTGTATGTCGACGCCGAGGAAGCGGCGCGGCACGTCGGTCCCACCGTCGGCGTCATCGAGGCGAGCGACGGCGCCAGCACGACGGTGGCCATCGGCGGCGACCGCGAATGGATCGCGTCCTACGTCGCCGGCCTCTCGTGTCGGTTCGAGGTGCTCGAGCCGACCGAGGTGCGCGCCGCCGTCCGCGAACTCGGCGCCCGCCTGATGCGCGACAACAACTGAGTCAGCGTCAGCGATTGCCTTGGGCGCCGGCGGCGCGCAGGCGGTCGAGCACCTGACCCGGAACGGTGATGTTCCACCCGGCCGCCTGGAGGTCGGCGCGTGAGATCGACACCTCGCCTCCGTCGCGCCCCTGGGCCCGGAAGGAGAAGATCCACGTGTCGCCCTGATCGAGGACGTCGTGGAAGTCGCTGGTCGTGCCGACGGGCAGGCCCGACAGCGCGAGCCAACCGTGGCGGCCGCCGGAGGTGACGGCCACGTCGAGGGCGTACTCGCTGGGGTTGGCGATCGTGAGGCGGGAGACGTGGTTGGGCTCGTCCAACAACTCGAGGCTGGCCACCATCAGGGCGGCCACCGCGACGATGGTGGCGATGATCGGGAAACTCAAGTAGCGGCGCAGGCCAGTGGGCGGGCTGGCGTGCTCGTCACGAGCCTGGCGCGGCGTAGTGCGAGGGCTCACAAGCGAACTCCTTGGGCGCATCTCGAAGGCCGGTCGCGCCCGCGCGACAGCGCAGGCGTGGATGGTCAGAGCGAGAGCGACGCCGGTGGCGCCCGGATGCCGCCGGGCGCCCAGCGGGGCCGGCGGGCGCGACGCGCCGATGCGACGGCACCGAGGAGCGAGACGGCGAGCATCGCCGTGCCCGTGCCGATGGCCAGGGCCGCGACCAGCGCCAGTGTCCGCTTGCCGACGGGCTGGCCGTCGGTGGGCTTGACCCGTGGGGCGGGCACCGCCGCCACGGTGGCGGCTTCGGTGGCGTACTGGTCGACGGCAGCGGCGGGGTCGAACGAGCCGAGCACGGCCCGAGGCTCGGCCGCCGCCAGCAGCAGGGCCAGCAGGGCCACTGCGGCGAAGGCGGCTACCCGCCCGGCGCGTCCGAGCACGAGTGAACGGTAGCGGGCGGGCTCGGCCCGATCACCCGCCGCCGTCAGCGGCCAGCCAGGCGTCGATCTCGTCGCGCCACGCGGCGGTGCGGGCGGGGCCGGCGAACGAGGCGTCGAACCCGGCTCGAGCCAGGGCCGCCAGCGCGGCGTCGTCGAGGCCGAATGCGTCGCGGGCGCGGGCGTACTCGTCGACGAGGGTGACGCCGAGCATGGCGGGGATGTCGGTGTTGAGGGTGACGGGCAGGCCGGCGTCGACGAGACGGGGCAGCGGATGGTCGGCCAGTGACGGGCTGAACCCCAGGGCCACGTTGGACGACGGGCAGACTTCGAGGGCGATCGCGCGCTCGCGCACTTCGGCGACGAGATCGTCGTCGTAGAGCACGCGGATGCCGTGGCCGAGCCGCTCGGCG
>DASXAI010000750.1:0-3516 GCA_036406775.1 Acidimicrobiales bacterium | reverse complement strand
CCTCGAACGGGCTGGTGAGGATGACGCCGCCGAAGTCCCACAGCACCGCCCGGATCACGGCGGGCGAGACTACGTGATGCCGTCAACGATCGAGACGTGCGCGCTCACGACGCGCCAGCCGCCGTCGATCCGCACCCAGATCTGCGACTGGCGGCCCACGCCCGGATGGCCCTCGGATCGGAACTCCGTCGTGACCACGGCCGTGTCGGAGCCGAAGGTCGTGACGACCGTGTTCTCCAGCGTCCGGGGCGGCGGCGCGCTCGGGGCGTGGCGGCGAAAGGCGGCGATCTCGTCGTGGCCGTGCTGGCGGTCGGCCACGCCGAAGCGCACGACCTCGGGGCTGTCCCAGAAGAATGCGTCGAGGGCGTCCACGTCGTTGGCGATGAGGGCCGCCTCGTAGGCGTCGAAGACGGCCTGTACCTCCACCACCACGTCGGGTCGGTTCACCTCCAGCGGCACGGTGGCCGACCCTACCGGCGGGGCGGGCATGCGGTGGGTGTCGCCCGCCGGATGGTTGACTGTCGGGCGGTATGTCCACGCACGTCGTCGTCGACGGTTCCAACATCGCCACCGAAGGCCGGGCCATGCCCAGCCTCCGGCAGCTCAACGACGCCGTCCTCGCCTACATGCAGGATCACCCCGACGACCTGATCACGGTGGTGGTCGACGCTACCTTCGGGCACCGCATCGACCCGTCCGAGGTGGCGGAGTTCGACGCCGCCGTCGAGAACAACGAGCTGGTCTCGCCGCCGGCCGGCGCCATCGGTCGCGGCGACGCCTTCGTGCTGACCATCGCCAACAAGGCGGGTGCCACGATTCTCTCCAACGACTCGTTCCAGGAGTTCCACGGCGATTACCCCTGGCTCTTCGACGAGGGCCGGCTGATCGGCGGCAAGCCCGTTCCCCACGTCGGCTGGGTCTTCGTGCCCCGGGCGCCGGTGCGCGGCCCCGTGAGCCGGCGGGCCGTGCGGGACAAGAAGGCCCCCGGACGAGCGGCGAGCCGGCCCAGCAAGCTGGCGTCGGCGCCGATGCCGGTGCCCAAGACGCCGCCCCCGTCCGCCGGGCGCCGCCGGAAGGCGGCCGAACCCGCCGCGACGGTCGAACCGGCAGCCGCGGCGGCGGCGACGGTCACCGCCGCCAAGCGGGCCCAGCCGCCGGCGGGCGGTCGCCATGGCGCCATCAACGAGCTGCTGCCGTTCCTCGGGTTCGTGGAGCGCCATCCGATCGGTTCGACCGTCGACGCCAAGATCGAGTCGTACTCGTCGCACGGCGCCTATGTCGACGTCGACGGCGTGCGCGCCTATGTGCCGTTGCGTTTCCTCGGTGACCCGCCACCGCGCAGTGCTCGCGAGGTCCTCGCGCTCGGCTCGACGGCGCCGTTCGTGGTCGTCAGCTTCAACGCACCGCGCCGAGGCATCGACCTCGCCATGCCCGGGTTCCAGCCGGCCGACATCGTGATCGAGCCGGTGAAGAAGGCGGCCAAGCGGGCCCGCAAGGCGGCCAAGGCCCCGGCGGTCGAAGCCGCCCCCGCGCCGGCGGCGCCTGAAGCCGAGGCGCCGGTGAAGAAGGCGACTCGGGCCACGAAGGCGAAGAAGGTGGCCGAGCCGGTCGTGGCTGCCGAACCCGTCTCCGAACCGGCCCCGGCCCCGGCCAAGCGGACCCGCAAGAAGGCCGCTACGCCGGTCGAAGCCGAGGCGGCGGCTCCCGCCAAGCGCACCCGGAAGCAGGCGGCCGCCAAGACGACAGCGACCCAAGATCCGACGGTCGACGGCGTGGCCGTGGCCGACCTCGAACCGGTGCCCGCCAAGAAGGCCCGGGCGCCGCGCGCCAAGAAGGCCGTGGCCCACGCGGCGGCGAGCTGACATGCGCATCGCCACCTGGAACGTCAACTCGCTCAAGGTACGGCTGCCACGCATCGAAGCCTGGCTGGCCGAGGTCCAGCCCGACATCGCCTGCTTCCAGGAGACGAAGGTCGCCGACAAGGCGTTCCCGTCGCTGGCCTTCAGCACGCTCGGTTACGAGAGCGCCCACTTCGGCCAGGGCCAGTGGAACGGCGTGGCGATCCTGTCGCGCGTCGGCCTCGACGACGTTGCGGCCGACTTCGGCGACGGCGCCGGTCCTGACCCCGACGCTCGGCTGCTGTCGGCCACTTGCGCGGGGATCCGCATGATGTCGATCTACGCGCCCAACGGGCGCGCCGTCGACAGCGACCACTACCACTACAAGCTGGCGTGGTTCGAGCGCCTGAAGAACCATCTGGCCGCCACCTGCACGCCGGAACAGCCGGTGGCCGTCTGCGGTGACTTCAACGTGGCGCCCACCGACGCCGACGTCTTCGACCCGGCCAAGGCGAGCGGCGGCACCCACGTCACCCCGCCCGAGCGGGACGCGCTGGCCGAGCTCGAAGGGTGGGGTCTCACCGACGCCTTCCGCACCGTGTGGGACGTCCCGAACGTGTACTCGTGGTGGGACTACCGCGCCGGCGACTTCCACGAAGGTCGCGGCATGCGCATCGACCTCGTTCTGATGTCGGCGCCGCTCGTGTCGCGCGTGCAGTGGGCCGTGATCGACCGCAACGCCCGCAAGGGCAAGCAGCCGTCGGACCACGCGCCCGTCGTCATCGACCTGGCCGACTGACGGCGCCCATGTGACGGAAAGCGACAGCAGTTGTCGAAAAGCGTCACTTCGGCGATGTAGTGGCGCGGTCGAGGGCGGCCAGGAGGCGCGGCCCGAGGCGCCGGGCCGCGATGGGCCCGATCTCCGGCAGGGCGGCCAACTCGGCCCCGGTGGCGGGCCGGGCGCTGGCGACGGCAGCAAGCGCCTCGTCGCTGCAGATGCTCGGCTCCGGCAGGCCGACGGCTGTCGCGGCAGTGCGGCGCCACGCCCGGAGGGCGGCGAGGGCCGGGTCGACGGCGGGCGCCGTCCGCACCAGGCGCCGGGGCGGCGGCACCACGGGTTCGCCGCCGACGGCGTCGACGGCGGCAACGAGCGGCGAGCGCACCCGGGTCGAGCCGCCCCGCTTGGCCGCCCACGTGAGATGGAGGCGGAGCTCGGCCCGGGTGAGGGCCACATGGAGCAGCCGGGCCTCCTCGTCGCGCGCCGCCGTCGTCACGGCGCTGGCGTGCGGCACGAGACCACGTTCCAGACCGGCCACTACGACGACAGGCCACTCGAGCCCCTTGGCGGCGTGGAAGGTGACGATGTCGACGGCGTCGCCCCCGTCGCTGCCGTCGTCGCCGGACGACCCCACGGCCAGCCACGCCCGGAAGGACGCGATGCCAGCCGACGGGTCGACGGCGAGGAACTGGCGTCCCAGCGCCGCCAGGGTGGCCAGCACGGGTGGCCCCTCACCCGCGGCCACCTCGTCGTCGAGGTCGTCGAGGACGTCGCGCAACGTCGAGCGCGCCGTCGTGCCGGCATCGAGGGCGGCCCGGACGGCCGGCTGGGCCAGCAGGGGGGTTCCGCCGCGGGTGCGTGTCGGGATGCCGGCGTCGCGCAGGGCCCGCTCCAGCAACG
>DASXAI010000749.1:0-2440 GCA_036406775.1 Acidimicrobiales bacterium | reverse complement strand
GCCAGCGCGAACTTCACGTTGGTCCCCGCGCGCTGGGCGGCGTTCTGGATGCTCGTGATGACGGCTCCGACCGTGGAGACGGGAACGGTGTTTCCGCCTTCCACCAGGAACAGCACCTTCACGGGGAAGGTGTCGCCCGCGGCGACGGGAACGCAGACGTCGCCCTCGAAGGCGGTGCGATCCGGTCCGGGCACGCCACCGCCCTGGAGCGCGTACACGCCGGCGTCGGTGCAGGCAGCGATCGAGACGAAGAGGAGGAGAGCGAGGAACCTGCGCATGTCGGGGAGGTCGCCGAGTCTATCCGCTGATCCGCGCCGCGAAACGCACGTGGATCTTTCCACCATCATCTTGTTCGTTTCGCGTGCGCGTCGGTGCGACAGCTGCCCACGTCAGGCGCAAACAAAAAAAAACCCGCCACGGGGAGCGGGGGACTCACCGTGGCAGGTCGACTTCGGAGGCGCCGGGACGCGGCGCGAAAGGGGAGTCAGGTGTCCCGGCGGAGCTCCGGAGCCGTGCTGATCAGCTGTGCTTGCGGCGGCGGACGAGGAGACCGAGGGCGGCCAGGGCCAGACCTGCGGCCGGGGCACCCAGGGGCAGCGCGGTGCAGCCGCCGCTCGCGGAGGACGACGGCTGGACCTTCACCGTCAGAGCCGCGGTGGAGGTCTGCACGCCGGGGTAGCGCGCGTCGGGCGTCACCATCTTCGCGGCGAGCTGGATGGTGTACTCACCCTCCGCGTCGGGGGTGAAGGTGGGCTTGCCCACGTTGTCGGCGTACGCGTAGCTCCAGTGGCGGCTGACGCTGGCCACGCCGATGGGGTTCTGCACCGCGGCGGACGAGCCCGCCGGACGCTTGGCGACGGTCCAGGTGTAGCTGATGCCCACGCCGTTGCGGTTGGCGAACAGCGGCAGCCGCAGCGCCTCACCCCGCTTCAGGGTGATGCTCCCGCCGGCGCTCACCGCGAAGGCAGCGTTCGGGTCGAGGCAGGCGTCGGGGTTGGACGGGTCGATGACGACGCAGTACTTCGGGTCGCAGGCGTCGCCCACGCCGTCACCGTCGTCGTCGGCCTGGTCGCGGTTGACGTCCTTGGGGCAGTTGTCCTGGGCGTTCAGCACGCCGTCGTTGTCGATGTCCTTGTCGCAGGCGTCACCGATGCCGTCGTTGTCGGTGTCCTTCTGGTCGGTGTTGGTGACGGTGGGGCAGTTGTCGCGAGCGTCGTCGATGCCGTCACCGTCGGTGTCCACCACGCACTGGATGCCAGGGACGCTGGCGGGGTTGGACGCATCGGCGTAGCGGGGGCAGTGGTCGTCCGCGTCGGCGATGCCGTCGCCGTCGTCGTCGGTGTCGCAGGCGTCGCCGAGGCCGTCACCGTCGGTGTCGGTCTGGTCCGGGTTGTAGATGGTGGGGCAGTTGTCCGGGCCGCCGTTGGCGTTGGTGTTGAGGATGCCGTCGCCGTCCTTGTCGTCGTCGCAGCTGTCACCCTTGCCGTCGCCGTCGGTGTCGCGCTGGTCAGGGTTGGCGATGGTGGGGCAGTTGTCGCAGGCATCGCCGACGCCATCACCGTCGGAGTCGACCTGGTCGCGGTTGGCGACGAAGGGGCAGTTGTCGAAGCCGTCCGACTTGCCGTCACCGTCGGCGTCGTCGGTGTACGACAGCGTCTTGCCGTCGTCGGTGTAGCTCACCCACACCGAGCAGCCGCAGCCACAGCCGCAGCCGCCGCCCTGCTGCTGGGGCGTACCGCATTCGGTGCCCAGACATTCGGGGTTGTCACTGTTCTGCGCCAGCGCCGGCACGGCCCACGCGAGCGCGAGGCCGACCACCAGCGATCCGATCAGTCGAACGTTCTTCATCTTTCCAATCCCTTCCGCAGGAGCGAGGGAGCGAGAGAGCAAAAGCCGCGCCGCTCGTCCGGGTCGAAAAAACCTGTCGTGTTCCGATGTGTTGCAGGCCCACCCATGCCGAACCGCATGTGGGTGTGGGGTCGGCCCCCCTCTGAAGCTGTGGGGTGGAGTCTTCGGGCGGCCAGGATCAGCGCGCTCACCGACCGACCACCCACTTATCGGGGGTGACGGCGATCGTGCCGGGGGGAGCCTTGGTGTTCGGCGGCGTGAAGATGACCCGCTGCTCGAAGGTCTCCGCGATGCCCACGCCGTGCGGGTCGTTGGACCGGCCGGCCTGGAAGTAGAGAAGGATGTCGTTGGTTCCGGCGGGGATGATGTTCCCCACCAGGTCGGGACGGGCCTGCGTCGCCACCAGCGAGACGTTGGTCGCGCGCACGTGGTAGCAGGCGCGCCCGTCTGGCGTGGGCGCGGCGTCGCTGACCTGCACGACGTAGCCGCGGTCCGCGCGGTACTGGCCGTCGTTGCTGAGCGGGTCGGTGTGGCCCGTCACCTCGTCCGCGTTCGACGTGCCGTCGCGATCGGTGTCGATCAGGTCCTCGGG
>DASXAI010000748.1:0-1744 GCA_036406775.1 Acidimicrobiales bacterium | reverse complement strand
GGTCCCAACGTCCGACGGTCCAGCCGTGATGGTCACGACCATGGGCGCGCCCCCGCCGCCGTCGACGGCGAGTGGTGCTCCCGCCATCGACCGGTTGGTGGCCGCGGTCCGGCACGCGGCCGACATGGCCGGGCTGGCGTCGCCTCGGCGGCCCTGGCTCGATCCGCTGCCCGCCGAGCTCGATCTCGACACGCTGCCGCCCGGGGCCGTCGCCCTCGCCGACGATCCCGACGAGCCGACCCAGCCCGCCGTCGGATGGGATCCTGGCGGTGGCCATCTCCTCCTGTACGGCGCGCCCGGCAGTGGGACGACGACGGCGCTGTTGTCGATCGCCCTGGCCACCACCGCCCGCACGGCGCCGGACGCCCTCCACTTGTACGCCGTCGACATGGGCGCCGGGAGCCTGCAGCCGCTGGCGGGTCTGCCGCATTGCGGCGGCGTGGTGCGGGCCACCGAGCGGGAGCGGCTCGTGCGGCTGGTGCGTCGTCTGCGGTGCGAGCTCGATCGGCGCCGATCGACCGCGCCGCCGAACGGCCCCGACGTCGTGCTGTTCGTCGACGGGCTGGAAGCGCTCCGCTCGCGCTTCGACGACGCCGCCGGGTACGAGGTGCTGGACGCTCTCGACGCCGTGATCCAGGACGGTCCCGATGTCAGCATCCGCATGGTGGCCACGGCCGACCGGGCCGGTGCCGTACCGGCCGCGCTGCTCGCTGCGGTCGGCGACCGTTGGATCTTCCGCCTCGCCGATCCCGCCGACGCTCGTTCGTTCGGGTTGGCCCCGGCGCGCCTGGCCGGGCTGCCGCCGGGTCGGGCCGTGATGGCACGCCGCGGCCTGGAGCTTCACGTGGCCCGACCCGCATCGGTGGTGGCGGCGGTGGCCGCCATCGACGACCAGTGGAACGGCGGCGGTGGGCCCCTGCCGATCGGCGTGCTACCCCCCGTGGTACCTGCCGCCAGTCTGCCCGTGCCGTCGACCGCCGGGCACCCGTGGTCACTGCCCATCGCCCTCGCCGACGCCGACCTGCAACCGGCACCGCTCGTGCTCCACGGCGGCGACCATGTCCTCGTGGCCGGCCGCGCCCGCACCGGCCGGTCGAGCGCGCTCGCCGTCATCGCCGGCACCATCCGGCGCGCCATGCCCGACGCCGTCATCGGCGCGGTTGCCTTTCGGCCGTCACCGCTGTGCGATGTGGCCGACATCGTTGCCACCGACGCCGGCGCGCTGGGCCAGCTGGCAGCGGCGTCGATCGTCCTCGTCGACGACGCGGAGCTCGTGACCGACGACGGCACGCTCGCCGCCGTCTTGGCCCGGGTCGATCGCCACCTGGTGGCGGCCGTCCATCCTGACGTCCTCCGGTCGAGCTTCGGCCACTGGGCCCACGCCGTGCGGCGTTCGAGGCTGGGGGTGGTGCTGCAGCCCGACGTCGATGTCGACGGCGACCTTCTCGGCGCCGTGCTCCCGCGTCGGCAGGTCGTCCCGACTCGACCCGGCTGCGGCTACCTCGTCGTCGACGGCCGGGCCGAACTGGTGCAGCTCGCCCACGTAGCCTGACGCCATGACGCGCATCGTGACCGTCGGCGCGGCCCAGATGGGCCCGGTGGCGCCGACCGACACCAGGGAGGCGGTGGTGGAGCGGCTGCTGGCGCTCCTGCACGACGGCCATGACGCCGGCTGCGACCTGGTGGTTTTCCCCGAGCTGACCCTCACCACGTTCTTCCCCCGGTACCACCTCACCGACCAGGC
>DASXAI010000747.1:0-2459 GCA_036406775.1 Acidimicrobiales bacterium | reverse complement strand
TGGCGTCGTATGTCGACGGGCTCCAGTCGGCGGGACGCGTCGAGGAAGCACTGGCGCTCACGGAGCAATCGGTCGCGGCCGCCCGTGACCTCGGCAACCCGTACTGGATCTCGTACGCGCTGTGGATCGCCGGCATGGCGTTCTCACGGGCCGATGTCCGGAGGGCGCTGGCGGCCTGGGACGAAGGCGTGGCCTTCGTCCGGCAGCACCGGGTCCAGTTCTTCGAGGGGTTTCTGGCGCGCGATGCGGCGCGGCTGCACACGTCCGACGGTGAGCCGGAGGTGGCGCTCGTTCTCTTCGGCGAGGCGATCACTGCATTCCAGCGCGCCGGTAACGTTCCGCAGCTCGTAATCACACTGGCCAGCGTGCCCGCGTTGTTCGAACGGCTCGAGCGCTTCGCCGCCGCCGCCACGCTGCTCGGTGCGACACTCCAGCACCCGTCGAGCCTCCACCACATTCCCGACCTGGCCGACATCAAGGCCCGCGTGGGCGCACGGCTCGGCGCGCGTGCCGCCGAGCTCGAGGCAACGGGCGCGGCCTTCGACCTCAACGACGCCGCGGTCTACGCCCGCGAACAGATCGACGCGGCGCGGCGTGATCCGACACGGCAAAGGCGTCCGGTCCGTCCGGGTGGTCTCAGTCGGCGCGAGCTCGAGGTGCTCCGCCTCGTGGCGGCTGGGCGCACGTCGCACGAAATCGCCAGCGACCTGTTCATCTCGACGCGGACCGCCGAGCACCACATCGCCAACATCTACACGAAGATCGGCGTGTCCAACCGCGCCGGGGCGACGCGCTGGGCCGTGACGCACCGCGTGGTCGACGACTCCGTCGCCGGCTGAGCCCGACTCGCGCCGGAACGGGTCCCACGGCAAATGGGTAGATCTACCGATGCTCTGACCAGGACGTTCTTCGACAATGACCTGGCACCCGCCGTCCGGCGGGAGGAACGAGATCCACGTGATCCGATCAAAGGGGAATGTCATGCTCCTGGCCACGACGACTGTCGAAAACATTGACCGGTTCCTGGAGGTGTTCGGCACGAAGGGCGCCGACAAGCGGGCCCTGCACGGCTCGAAGGGATCGACGGTGTTCCGCGACCCGACCGAGCAGAATCGGGTGTGGGCCCTGTTCGACTGGGACGACCACGGCTGGCAGGCCTTCGTCTCCGACCCCGAGGTTCCGCCGATTCTCAAGGAAGCCGGTCATCTCGGCAAGCCCGAGTCAGCGGCGCTGCTCGGCACGTACCGGGCGTAGGAGAGGGACGGAACGATGACCAGCACAATCGATCGTCCCGCACGCGTCGGTGTCATCACGGACCAGACCGGCGCCCTGTCCTTCATGGGAATCGCCAACGTGAACGTGGCCAAGATGGTCATCGACGACATCAACTCACGGGGTGGTCTGCTTGGCCGCCCGGTCGAGTTGTTCGTCGAGGACAGCGCCACCGACGACGCGGTGGCCCGGTCCGCTGCCGGCCGCCTTGTCGCCGCCGACGTCGACGTCGTCGTGGGCGGGATCTACAGCTCGACCCGCCAGGCCATCAGAGGCCCTGTGGTCGACGAGGCCGGCAAGCTCTACATCTACCCCGAGCAGTACGAGGGGCAGGAATCGCATCCGCTGATCTTCTGCACCGGTCCGGTGCCGGCCCAGCAGGTCGAGCCGTTCTTCCCGTGGCTGATGGAGCAGACGGGGGCGTCGAGGTTCTACCTGCCCTCGGCCGACTACATCTGGCCCCACACGATGAACAAGAAGGTGCGCGAGGTCGTGACCGAGCGCGGCGGCGAGATCGTCGGCGAGGAGTACTTCTCGCTCGACCACATGGAGTACGAGCGGGTGGTGGCCGACATCATGGCGTCGGGCGCTGACGTCGTGTTCAACACCATCGTCCCGCCCGGGCTGACGCCGTTCCTCGCCCAGCTCCACGCCGCCGGCTTTCTGGCTCGCGGCGGCAAGCTGGTGTGCACGTACTTCGACGAGAACTTCCTCAACCTCGTACCCGCCGCGCACGTCGAAGGCCTGTACGGCTGCCTCGACTACTACCGCGACGTCCAGGACCCGTTCAGCATCGACCTGCTCAACCGGTACGAGGCCCGCTATCCGGGCAGCGCCATGTTCACAGCCGGTTCGGCGTGCACTGGCATGTACCGGGCCCTCAAGATGTGGGAGTCGGCGGTCAACGAGGCGGGGTCGCGGCAGCAGCACGATGTCATCGCTGCCCTCGACCACGCCCGCATCCGGCAGGGACCCGGTGGGCCGGCCGAGATGGTGCCCGGTCAGCACCACGTCCGGATGAACATGTACATCGCCCAGTCACAAGGCGGCACGTTCAAGGTCGTGAAGAACCTCGGCCACATCGACCCGAACGAGCCCGAGGTCCCGATCGGCTGATCACCACTGTTGGTCCGCCGGCATCTGCGCGTGGGTGCCGGCGGGCCCGCGCCGGCGGGCTACGGGCGCCG
>DASXAI010000746.1:0-6332 GCA_036406775.1 Acidimicrobiales bacterium | reverse complement strand
GGAGCACGAGGGCCTCTCGGCCTTCTGCGGCGTCGGCGAGCGCTCGCGCGAGGGCAACGACCTCTGGCTCGAGATGACGGAGTCCGGCGTCATCGACAAGACGGCGCTGATCTTCGGCCAGATGGACGAGCCGCCCGGCGTCCGCCTGCGGGTCGCGCTGTCCGCCCTCACCGTCGCCGAGTACTTCCGTGATGTGAAGGGCCAGGACGTGCTGCTCTTCATCGACAACATCTTCCGCTTCGTGCAGGCCGGCTCCGAGGTGTCCACCCTCCTCGGCCGCATGCCCTCGGCCGTGGGCTACCAGCCCACCCTGGCCGACGAGATGGGCCAGCTGCAGGAGCGCATCACCTCCACCCGAGGCCGGTCGATCACGTCGCTGCAGGCCGTGTACGTGCCCGCCGACGACTACACCGACCCGGCCCCGTTCACGACGTTCACCCACCTCGACGCCACCACCGAGCTGTCCCGGCAGATCGCGGCCCTGGGCATCTACCCGGCCGTGGACCCGCTGGCGTCCACGTCGACGCTGCTGCAGCCCGAGGTCGTCGGCGACCGCCACTACGCCGTGGCCCGGCGGGTGCAGGAGGTGCTGCAGCGCTACAAGGAGCTGCAGGACATCATCGCCATCCTCGGTCTCGACGAACTGTCGGAGGAGGACCGCCTCACGGTGAACCGGGCCCGTAAGGTGCAGCGGTTCCTGTCGCAGCCGTTCTTCGTCGCCGAGGTGTTCACAGGCATGTCGGGCATCTACGTGCCCATCAGCGAGACCGTCGAGAGCTTCGAGGCGCTCATCAACGGCGACCTCGACGACATCCCCGAGCAGGCCTTCCTCAACGTCGGCAACGTCGAGACGGTGCAGGCCAAGGCCAAGCAGCTCCAGGAGCAGGCGGGCTGAGTCCATGCCCGAGACGATGCAGGTCGAGATCGTGTCGCCCGAGCGCGTGCTCTATTCGGGTGAGGCCACGATGGTGATCACCCGCACCCTCGGCGGGGGCGAGATCGCCTTCTTGCCCGATCACGCCCCGTTCCTCGCTGCCCTCACGGAGAACCACACCCGCATCAACACCGAGGCCGGCGCCACCGTCCACGTGGCGGTGCACGGCGGCTTCGTCGAGGTGAGCCACAACAAGGTCTCCCTCCTCTCCGACGTGGCCGAGCTCGGTGAGACGATCGACGTGCCCCGCGCCCGCGCCGCGCGAGAGCGGGCCGAGGAACGCATCCGCCGAGGCGACGACGCCGGGGCCGAGGCGGCGCTGCGCCGGGCCGAAGCGCGCCTCGACGCGTCGGGCGCCAGCTGACACTGCTCCCATCCCGTCGATGTGACGCAAATCGACAACAGTTGGGCAAAACCGTCACTTCGGCGGGGGTGAGCGGCGGCCGAGCAGGAAGGCGGCGGCCACGACGCCGGCTCCCACGGCGTCGGGCACGGGCTCGCCCGGGGCGGCAGGGGCCGGCGCGGGCTGGTCGAGCGGGGCCCTTCGGTCGGCGAGCACCGCGTTCAGCTCGGCGCCGAACAGCGTCGACATGCAGAGCAGGTAGAGCCACGTGAGGCTGACGATGGCCGCACCGAGCACGCCGAGGATCGGGTTGGCCCCGCCGACGAGCTCGACGTAGAGGCGGAAGCCGAACGTCACGACGACCCACGCCACCATGGTGAAGATGGCGCCGGGCAACCGGTGCCGCCACGACAGCCGTCGGCCGCTGCCGGCGCCGACGTGGTAGAGCGTTGTGAGCCACAGCACGAGCACGACCGCGATCACCGGCCACCGTGCGATCTCCCACACCCGGAGCAGGGCGTTGCCGCCTGTGGGGAGGTCCTTCTCGAAGCCGAGGAAGGGTCCGACCACGATCTGCAGCAGCACGATGGCGGTGAGCACCACGGTGGCCAGCCCGAGGATCAGCCCGAGGAGGCGACCCTTCAGACCCACGCCGGCTCCCCCCTCCGGCTGGCCTTCGACCATCGCCAGCGCCCGCAGCAGGCCGGCGAAGCCCTTCGACACGCCCCAGATCGCCGAAAGGAAGCCGACGATGGCCAGGCCGGCGCGGCTCTGGTTGAGGATGTTGTTGATCGTCGTGGTGATCTCGCTCCCGGGGGGCAGGGTGCGGTTCAAGAAGTCGGAGATCGTCTGGCGCAGCGAGTCGGCGGCATCCTGACCCACGAACCACTCGAGCCGCCCGATCACCGAGGCGAAGACGAGCAAGGTCGGGAACAGGCTGAGAATGGCCCAGAACGACAGGCCGGCGGCGGCGTCGTTGAGCCGGTGGATCTTGTTACGGGCCGCAATGTCCCGGAAGAGGGCGCCGACCGACCAGCGCCGTCCCTCGCGCTCAGGCGTAGTCAACCGACGCGTATTGCTGGAGCTTGTCGATGCGGTGGCGGGCGTCGATCTCCCGGACCGTGCCCGACTTCGATCGCATCACCAGTGATCGCGTGCTGGCACCGCGGCCGTCGAAGTGGACGCCGCGCAACAGTTCGCCGTCGGTGATGCCGGTGGCGGCGAAGAAGACGTTGTCGCCGCGCACGAGATCTTCGGCCGTGAGGACGCGCTCGAGGTCATAGCCGGCTTCCAGGGCGGCGGCCCGCTCGCTGTCGTCGCGTGGCCACAGGCGGCCCTGTAGCTCTCCGCCCATGCACCGGAACGCGGCGCCGGCAATGACGCCTTCGGGAGTGCCGCCGATCCCGAAGAGGATGTCGTTGCCCGACTCGGGCCACGCCGTGGAGATGGCTCCGTAGACGTCGCCGTGGGCGATGAGGCGCACCCGGGCGCCGGCGGCGCGCACCTCGGCGATGAGATCGGCGTGGCGATCGCGGTCGAGGATCACGGCGGTGAGGTCGCGGATGCTCTCGCGCTTGGCCTTGGCCAGCCACCGCAGGTTCTGGGTCGGCGTGGCGGTGATGTCGATGGATCCGGCGCCTTCCGGGCCGACGGCGATCTTCTCCATGTAGACGCACGGGCCCGGATCGAACATGGTGCCCCGCTCGGCGACGGCGATGACCGAGATGGCATTGCCTTGCCCGAGGGCCACAAGGGTGGTGCCCTCGACGGGGTCGACGGCGACGTCGACGGCCGGCTCGCTGCCGTCGCCCACGCTCTCGCCGTTGTAGAGCATCGGCGCCTCGTCCTTCTCGCCTTCACCGATCACGACGATGCCGTCCATGGTGACCGTGCGGAGCATCTCGCGCATGGCGCTGACGGCGGCGCCGTCGGCCCCGTTCTTGTCGCCGCGGCCCATCCAACGAGACGCTGACAGGGCGGCGGCCTCGGTGACCCGTACGAGTTCGAGGGCCAGGTTCCGTTCGGGTTGCTGCCGCTCGGCCATGGCGACACCGTACCGGAGCGGCGGAGCCGGCCCCGGGGGCCGGCTCCTGCTCGTTACGTCGATTTCCGGCGCCGGGCGACCCTGCGCAGCCGCGTGCGGTCGGCAAGGCGCTGCAGCTGCTGGCGGCGGTCAGCGATCAACTGACGCTGGACGTGGAGGGACTGGTACTGGTACATGACTGGTCCTTTCGGATCGGTGATTGGTGGGTGGAGAGACGGCGCGTCGACCTGGAACGAGACCGACGCGGTGGGAGCGAGGCGGGTGGCGGCTAGCGAGCCGGCGTCACCATCGGCAAGCCGACGATGAGGCGGCCCGAGACGCACGCTGTGCCGATGAAATCGGTGCGCATCTTCATGGGGCCTCCTTCCTCTCGTCGTGGCTCACGTCTTGGATGTCGTTCGTAGTCCACGGGATACACGCGATGCCAACGATTTTCCGTTCGCAGCGGCGGCGTCCGGCTTTGCCGTGCGCCGCCGGCCCGCAGAAGCAGCGATTGCGGAGCGGAGCGAGACTAGGAGCCGCCGAAGCGGGCGGAGGCGGCGACGCAGATTGGCCTACGGTGCTGGCCATGTCGGACCGCGATGCCACCGATCCCCTCCAGCTGCCGGAGGACGAACAAGTGGTGTACGAGCTGGGGGAGTGGTCGCTCGACTTGCAGGCGGAGGCGGCCGAGTTGCTGGCCGAGTCGCAGATCCCGCACGCGTGGGACGGCACCGACCTCGTCGTCCACGTCGACTGGGAGCACACGGTGGACGAACTGCTCGACGACCTCGAGCGGGGCGCCACCGGCGAGGTCGACACGGGTGACGACGAGGTCGTGTACGAGCTGGACGAGTGGTCGGCCGAGGATCGCGAGGCCCTCACGGCCAAGCTGGCCGAGGCCGACATCCCGCACCAGTGGGAAGGGGAGGCCACGCTCGTGGTGGCGCCGCGCGACGAGGAACTCGTGGAGACGGTCCTGGACGAGCTCGAGTTTCCGCACGCCCTCGCCGTCGAGGCCGTCGAGCCGGTCGACGAGGAGGCCGAGGAGACGTCGTTCGAGGTGTTGTCGTCCCTGTTCCTCGCGGCCGACCGCCTGAAGGGCAACCCCGTCGATCCCGACGGCATCGCCGACCTCACCGACGCCCTCGAACGAGCCGATGCCGACAACCCCCCCTTCGGCATCGTCCCCGGGCTGTGGCGCGACGCCGTCGAGCGCGCCAACCGCATCGCCGACGCCCTCGCCGACGACGACGACCGCAGCGACGACGTCGCCGCCGAGTCGGCCGGCCTCCAGGCCCTCCTGCGCCCCTACGTGTGACCCCGCCAAACGAACTGACGCGCTGAAGCGTCGTATACGACACATATCGCGCACCAGAACGCCGTAGGTTGATTTCTCGTGCTGTTGGCCGAGCTCGAGGTGTGGCATTCGCGCCCGTTCACCCCGACGCGGCGGGTCTCGCTCGGTCACCTGGTGCTCCCCGTCGACCCGCCGCCCGGGTTCGGCGGCATCCTGCTCGGCGCCGTCGTGGCCGCCCATCTCGGCGCCATCGACCTCGACCTGCTGCCCGATCTCCACCGCCTCGTGAACGAGGTCGAGCGGGGCCAGCGCGTGGTCCAGCCGCGCCTGCGCCACCGGTTCCAAGTCGACCGCCACGGTCTGGCCCGCTCCACCCATCGGCTCGTCGGTCGGGGCGAGGACATCAGCTTCGAGCTCGAGAACAATGGCTCGCCGCTGCAGCAGGTGCTCGGCGCCGTCTACGCCGCCGAGCGGCTCGGGCCGACGTCCCGGCACGCCGTGGCCGCCGTACTGCACAAGGCCATGCGATGGCGGGGGCCGATCGGGCCGTCGCTCATCAGCTACCTAGCCGGGGTCAGCAGTGCCCGGGCCGAGTCGTTGATGGCCTTCGCCGACCCGATCGCGTGGGCCTTCGACATCCTCGGGTTCGAGCCCGGCACGGTGAAGCCGACCCGCAAGGAGGTGCTGACCCGTTTCCGTGGCACCTTGATGAACGTCCACCCTGACCACGGCGGCGACGAGTTGGCCGCGAGCAAGGCGATCGGCGATCTGGCCGAGGCCCGACGCATCCTGTTGGGATGAAACCCGGCGCGCTGCTCCTCGCTCCCGGTGCGGGCTCGAACCGGGAGAACCCGTCGCTCAAGGCCATCGAGCAGGCTGTTGCCCCGATGCCCGTGGCCCGCATGGACTTCCCGTACCGCAAGGCGGGCCGGAGCGGGCCCGACCGCCCGCCCGTGCTGCTCGCCGCCGTCCACGAGGAGGCGGCGGCGCTGGTGCAGGCGGCCCACATCCGCGCCAATCGCCTGGCGCTGGGGGGCCGGTCGATGGGCGGACGGATCTGCTCGATGGCCGTGGCCGACGGTCTGGCCGCCGCCGCCCTCGTGCTCATCTCGTATCCGCTGCACCCGCCGGGCAAGCCCGACAACCTCCGCGTCGAGCACCTGACCCGGCTCACCGTGCCGTGCCTCTTCATCTCGGGCACCCGCGATCCCTTCGGCGCGCCCGAGGAGCTGCTGACGTGGACGGCCACGATCCCCGGACCGGTGACGCACGAGTGGATCGACGGCGGCCGCCACGAGCTGAAGGGCGCCGACGCCCGCATCGCGTCAACTGTGGCCGGCTGGCTCCGCGGGCTGCGCTGACGGCACGAGCCCGTCGGCGCGGTCTTCCGGGTTGAGGTCCTCGAGCTCGTGGTGGGCCGTCTCCGGATAGAAGACCACGACGAGCGCCGCCACGATCAGCGGCCCGCCAGCCAGGACGCCCATCACGGCGCCGTAGCCGAACGCCTGGTCGAGGGCCCAGCCCGCCACCAGCAACCCGATGCTCGAGCCGACGAGTGACAGCATCGAGATGAGACCGGCGGCCCGGCCGCGGTTGCCGGTGGGGAACAGTTCGGCGCCGTAGACGCCGAGGGCGGGGATGCCGGCGCCGCCGACGAGGGCGCCGGTCGTCGAGGCCAGCCACATCGGCCATCCCCCGACGGCGAACTGCACGACGGTGAACACGCTGCCGA
>DASXAI010000745.1:0-2606 GCA_036406775.1 Acidimicrobiales bacterium | reverse complement strand
TGCGCCGCCGGGCCACCGTCACCGCCACCGTGACGCCGACGATCACCGCCAGCAACATCCCGAGGATCCAGCCGCCGCGGTCCTGCAGCCACGTCTGGGCGTCGAACGACCAGGTCTCCACCGTGCTGGCGACGCCGCCGCCGGTGGTGGATCCGGTGGCATCGAAGCGGAGGTTGAAGATCCAGTAGTAGACGAGGTAGAGGCCGGCGAGGATGAGGAACACGCCGGCGACGCGGTCGACGTACGCCATCATCCGTCGCAACACCGCCAGCAGGCCGCCTCGCGCCAAGGCCAGCGTCACGGTGAGGGCAGTGAGCACCAACGCCATCCCGGCGCCGTACGCCAGCACGAGCAGCACGCCGGAGACGGCGCCCTTGCTGGTGAAGCTGGCGAGGGTCGCGCTGATGAACAGGGGAAGCGTGCACCCGATCGACGCGATGGCATAGGAGATGCCGAACACGTACATCGACGGGAGGGTGCGATCACGGCCGCCCTTGTCGAGGCGCGGCGTGGTGAACGGCAGGTGGTACCCCAGCAACATGGCCACCCCGAGCGCCGCCAGCGCCAGACCGATCGGGATGGTGACGTACTTGGCCCAGTCGATCAGCACGTCGCCGCCGGCGCGGACGATGGCGCCGATGATCGTGAAGACGGTCATGAACCCGATGGACACGGCGAGGCTCACGGCGATGGCGCGCGCGACGCGCGCCGCCGGGCTGGCCGGCACGACGCGGGTGCTGTCGATCCCCAAGAAGTACGACAGGTACGCCGGCAGCATGGCGAAGCCACACGGGTTGACGGTGGCCAGCATTCCCGTGGTGAAGGCGTAGGCGAACAGGCCGTCGATCACAGCTGGAACGATCCCTGGATGAGCTTCGTCAGCTCGTCCGCGCTCAGGGCGCCGGCGTGGCTCTTGACCACCACCCCGTCGGCCGAGACGAACAGCGTGGTCGGCATGACGGCGATGCCGAGCTGGGGCGACACCACGTCGTCCGGGTCGAACAGCAGCGGGTAGGTGATGTGGCGAGCCGTGACGAAGTCGGAGGCCGCGTCCCGGGAGTCGTTGCGGTCGAGGCCCACGATCTGGACCTTGTCGCCCATCGCCTCGTGGACCTGTTGGAACGCCGGCATCTCCTGGGCGCAGGGCGGGCACCAGCTGGCCCACACGTTGAGCACGAGCGGCTTGCCCCGGTAGTCGGCCAGCCGGGCCCGACCGCCGGCGAGCAGGTCGAAGGACGCGTCGGGCAGGGTCTTGCCGCTGACGTCCTTGGCCACGCCGATGCCCGGCTCCTGGGTCGCGCCGGGTTCGGTGAGGTGGACGGTGGACGACGACCCACCGCCGGTGAGCCCGATCAAGAGGGCGGCCAGCGTGCCCAGGGCCACGCCGATCACCACACCGGCGACGATCGACCGTCGCCGCGTCCAGGCCATATGTCGACGTTACCTGCGCCCGGAACAGCCGTTCTCGTCGCCCGAACGACGCGAAACCAGCGGTCAGGCCGTTTTGATGTAATGCGGTGGCAGGGGCACCTCGTCCACGACGAGCTCGGGTCGGGGGTGTTTCGGTGGCCGGCCGCGTCTGCGCTTGTTGGTCACCACGAGGCCGTCGACGAGCAACTGCCCGCCCCAGACGCCCCAGGGCTCGTGCCGGTCGAGCGCGCCGGCGAGGCAGTCGACGGCGAGGGTGCACTTCGAGCAGATGGCCTTGGCCCGAGCGATGTCGATCAGGTCCTCGGAGAAGAACAGGTGCGTCAGGGTGCCGTTCCCGTCGTTGCACCGCGCCCGCTTCCAGTCGATAGCCGCCGCTTCCAGCATCTGGGCCCGAAGTTCATGTAGTGCGATCACGGGGTTCTCCTGTCTTTGGGCTGTGTGATTGGTGTCGGAAAAACCAGAAAGGCCGTCGGGTTCGGATCCCGACGGCCTCTTCGAGCCTTCCGACGTATGTGCCTTGCGTCTACGTCGGTTGCCCTCGGAGCCGTCGGGCGGGGGCGGTGTCCGCCATCTGGACCAGCGCGTGGATGGCGTTCACCTGGGACTTCCGGAAACGCCACGTGTACCCCCCGAGAGCGCACGGGCGCGCCGCGCCGGCCGAGGCCGGTGCGAGAGCGAGGTTCGTGCGCGTCATCGTCGAGGTCGTTCCTTTCCGCAGCCTGGTGCTACGAGTCGTCCGATCGTGACACGGCGCTGACCGACGAGTCAACCACTTTGAGATGAAGGAAGGCCCGGTACCGTCGCTTTGTGACGATTGACCACGTGACCCTGGCGCCGGTGGACGGCGGACGGGTGTTCACGGGCCACCGCCGGGTGCGCACGGGCGACACCAGCCCGGGCGGGCGCCTGCGGTTCGACGCCTTGGCCGAGTACCTCCAGGACGTCTCCAACGACGACACGCGTGACGCCCGTCTCGGCGACGACGGCTGGGTGGTGCGCCGTACCACGATGGAGGTCCGCCAGTTCCCGGTGCTGGCCGAGGAGCTCGAGCTGCGTACCTTCTGCAGCGGCACCGGCAGCCGGTGGGCCGAGCGGCGAGTCGCGGTGACCGGAACGAACGGTGGGGCCATCGACGCCGTGAGTCTGTGGGTGCACGTGGATCTGGCCACGGGCCG
>DASXAI010000744.1:0-2872 GCA_036406775.1 Acidimicrobiales bacterium | reverse complement strand
GGACCCAACCTGGCCAAGGAGATCCTCGCCGGGCAGCCGGCGGCCAGCGTGGTGGCGATCGACGATCCGACCATCGCCGCCGAGCTGCAGCGCATCTTCTCCACGCCGCAGCTACGCATCTACACGAATCCCGACGTCGTCGGGTGCGAAGTGGCGGGTGTCGTGAAGAACGTCATCGCCATCGCCTCGGGCATGGCCGAAGGGATGGGCTTCGGCGACAACACCCGCGCCACGCTGATCACCCGCGGCCTGGCCGAGATGAGCCGCCTCGGTGCCGTCCTCGGCGGTGAGCCGATGACGTTCGCCGGGCTCGCCGGGATGGGCGACCTCATCGCCACGTGCTCGTCGAAGCAGAGCCGCAACCACATGGTGGGCTTCGAGCTCGGCCTCGGCCGCACCATCGAGGAGGTGCTCGGCGGCATGAACATGGTCGCCGAAGGCGTGAAGTCGAGTCCGTCCGTGCTCGAGCTGGCTCGCCGCGCCGACGTGGAGATGCCGCTCAGCGAAGGCGTCGTCCGGGTGTGCCACGAGGGCTGGACGGCGCAGCAGGCCCTGCTGTCGCTGATGCAGCGCGACCCGAAAGCGGAGATCGCCGCCACCCGACGATGACTGGCATCGTGATCGGCACGCGGGGATCGCCCTGGCGCGCCACGGTGACCGAGGCCGGCGCCGTCGTGCCCGCCGATGAGCCGGCGCTCGAGTGGTGGATCGCAGCCGACGACCGCTGGCACGTCCCGGGCGACGAGCGGAGCCGGCGCCAGCGCCGCCTGCGGGGCGCGCCCGTCGTCGAGACGGCCATCGGCGTCCCGAGCGGCGACGTCGCCCACCGCGCCTACGCCGTGCCGGTCGGGGCGCGCAGCGCCGTCGTGATCGAACTGGAGAACCACTCGCGCCTGCCGGTCGCCGTCGCCTTCTCGCGCGGAGATCTCGCCACCGGCCGGCCACTCGCCTCGGTGCCGGAGGGCGCGCCGCCCGGAGCGACGGTCGCGGTGCCGCTGGGGCACCGGTCGACGGTGCGGGTCGTCGTGGGCGCGGCCACGCCGTCGACGGTGCCGGCCGCCGACCAAGTGGCGCGCGGCTGGGTGGCCCAGACCGAGACCGGCACCCGCGTCGTCGTCCCCGACGACGCCCTGCTGGAGCGGGTCGTGGCGGCCCGCTGCGACGCCCTGTTGACGGTGCCGTCCGACGACGACCCTGTCGCCCTGCTTCTCGCCGTGGCCGAACGCGTGCGGCTCGGGGAGCCGGCAGCATCATGGGTGGACGACGTGGCCGGCGGCGTCGTCGTCGTCGCTCGCTGCGCCCGACGGGCCCCGGCGTGGGATGACCGGGCCGCCCTCGACGCCGCCGCCGATGTCCTGCGGCGCGCCGGCGAGGGGCGCGGCGCCGACGACGTCGACGCCATGCGCGTCCGCCTCGGTCCCACGAGGCCGCCACCTCCAGTCGCCCCGGAAGGAAGCCGCGTGGTGTCCTGGCTGACGGATCGCGTCGTCCACCGCGTCGACGGCGGCGCCGATCTCCTCACCGGCTTCATGGGCGACTGGGCCGGGCAGGGCATCGAGGTGTACGGAGCGCCCGTGGGCGCCGCCACGGTGGGCTTCGCCGTGCGCTGGCACGGCGAGCGGCCCGCGCTCCTGTGGGAGTCGAGCGCTGCCCTGCACCTCACGTGTTCGACCCTCGACCCGGCGTGGTCCACCGACGCGCCACGGGGCGAGGCCCTCCTCAGGCCGTACCGCCCATGAGGGCGACGGTGGCGATCTTCCACGGGCCCAGGTCGAAGGCACCGTCGACCGGGGCGACGGGCCGGCCCCTCAGGTCGACCAGCCAGCCCCGCCGGCCACCGAGACCGACCGAGGTGGTGGCGTCAGTCGGGTTGAACACGCGCACCTCGAGGCACCCGCTCTCGCCCCGCCGCACGCTCGACACCTCAGCCCCGGTGACGTCGAGGGCCTGGCCGGCGGGCACCGTCCCGCCCGCGCCTGTCGTGGCGAGCAGTGGCACGAAGCCGTCCTCGGCGAGGACGTACGGATCGACGTCAGCGCGGGCGACCACATAGCGGAGCGTGTGCGGGCCCTGCACCTGGGCCCCCTCCAGCTCGATCTCCGGTCCGGCCGGGAGCGGCCGCGTCCGCATCGGGCCACGGGACAACATGCCGGTGGCGCGCAAGAGCGTGATTGCAAGGGCGTGGGCGGCGCCGTCGCGGATGTCGACCAGCTCGTACTCGAGCAGCCGGTCGAAGGCCACCGTGAGCCCGCCGGCGCGCACGAAGCGGCGGGCCGGGTACGTGGCCAGCGCCTGCTCCGTGGGTCCGCCCTCGACCACCAGGCCACGCGTCACGACACCGAACGCAGTGTCGGCCTGTGACGACTGAGTCGGCTCGGGCAGCGGGAACCACCCCCGCAGGCGATGGTCGTGGCATTGGTTGTCGAACGCGACGCTGACGCGCACGAACGGCTCGCCGGCGTCGAGCGTCAAGGTGGTCGTCACCATCGTGCGCCGCCGCTCGTCGGAACGCCGCTCGGACGACGACGAAACCGGCCAGTCGTACGCGGCCTCGACGCGCAGCGATGCCCGCACCGGGCCGCGCTCGACGGCGGTGACAGTCACGGCCGCGGCCCGGTCGATCTCGGTGTCGTCGAGGGGCGGGCACCAGTTGTAGGTGTCGCCGGCGTCGCCGCCGTCGACGAGCCGGCCCAGGCCGTCATGACCGTCGACACCGAAGGTGCCTGTGTCAGGGTCGACGGTGACGGCCACCAGGCCGTTGGTGAGGCGCCGCCCGTCGACGGAGACCGGTGGAACCGCCGCCGGTGCCCACTGCCGCCATCCGAACCCGGGAACGTCCTCGACACGGGCGAGCACCCGCACACCCGCCGAT
>DASXAI010000743.1:0-16229 GCA_036406775.1 Acidimicrobiales bacterium | reverse complement strand
TCAGGGTCGATTCCGTGATCTCGAGCGTGAGGGCGTCGCCCGGCAGGTCGGCGTCGCGCAGGATGCGACGCACGTCGGCAACGATCGACACGTCGATGAGGTTGCGGGCCGAGACGTTCACCGACATGCGCAGTGCGCCGTCGACGGCGCGCCACCGGCTGAGGTGCTCGAGCGAGGCCCGGATGGCCCACCGGCTGAGCGGGTGCACGAGGCCGGACTGCTCGGCGATCGGCACGAACTCGTCGGGCGTGACGTCGCCGAAGCTGGGATGCTCCCACCGGGCGAGGGCCTCGAAGCCGACGATCCGCCGGCGCAGCAAGCTGACTTCGGGCTGGAACTCGAGTCGCAGTTCGCCGCTCTCGATGGCGTGGCGAAGATCGCCGGCCAGCCGCAGGCGACGGGTGCTCGACCGGTCGATCGACGGCTCGTAGACCTCGACGCCGGTACGCCGTCCCTTGGCCGCGTACATCGCGATGTCGGCGTGCTGGAACAGCGCGCTCGGGTCGATGGAGTCGATCGGAGCGAGGGCGATGCCGATGCTCACCCGGATCTCCAGCGACAGCTGATCGATCACGAAGGGCGTGTCGACGGCGACCTCGACGGCCCGACCGAGCTCACGGGCGTCGTCCACCGACGACAGCTCCGACACGACGAGGGCGAACTCGTCGCCGCCGAGCCGGGCCAGCATGCCGCGGCTCCCGACGACGCAACTGAGGCGGTGGGCCACCTCGATGAGCAGCGCGTCGCCCGTGACGTGACCGAGCGTGTCGTTGATCTCCTTGAAGCGATCGAGATCCATGAAGTACACGCCGGTGAGCACGCCCGGCGCCGCTCCGGCGACGAGCTCCTCGAGCCGGGCGATCAGCATCTTGCGGTTCGGCAGCCCCGTGAGCGCGTCGTGCAGTGCGGAGAACTCCTTGTCGGCCGCCTCGGCCCGCAGACGGTCGACCAGGTCGCCCACGCGCAAGGCGATGGCGGTGTGGCCGGCGAAGGTCTCGAGCACCTTCATGTCCTCGGTCTCGAAGGTGCCCGCCTCGCCCAGGCGGTTGGCGACGAGCAGGACCGCCGACGACCCGTCGTCCCGGGCCAGCGGCGAGGCCACGACGTCCTGCCAGCCGCGGTTGGCCAACGCCTCGCGCAACGGGGCGTCGCGCTGGTTGCGACGAGTGAGGAGCGGCGAGCCCTGCTTCAGCACGAGCGACTCGAGTCGAGTCGGGATGTCGACTTGCTCGACCTCGGTGACGATGTCGTCGCCCACCAGGCGCTTGGTCATCCAGCCGCCGCTGGGCAGGGCGACGATGAGCTCGGCCAGCTCGGCTCGCATGAGGTCGCGTGATCGCTCGAGGGTGAGGCGCAGCACGTCGTCGGTCTCGGTGGCACCCGACACCGAGGTGGTGAACCGGTAGAGCAGCTCGAGATTGGCGTACCGGTTGCGCAGCTTCACGAAGGCCCGGATGCCGCCGTAGGCCGCGGCGACGGCGACGGCGACGACCCAGAGTCCGTGCCAGTCGTCCCAGATGATGGCGGCGGTGAGGACGCCGAGGGCGGCCGTGACGAGCACCGCGGCGCTGCCGACGAGCACGAGTGACGCCGAGCGCTCTACGCGGCGCAGCGACAGCGAGATCACGATGGCGATGCCGATCGACGACGCGAGCAGCGAGGTGAGGGCGGCGGCGTAACACGCCAGCCAGCCCCGCCAGCTGACCACCGTCGCCGGACCGAGCACGGCGTGGAAGACCAGCGTGGCGACACCGATCTCGAACGCGGTGTTGGCCAGGTTGAACGCCGACTTGATCGCCGAGTACCGATGGGCGACGAGGACCAGGCCGAGGGCGGTGAGCCGGGCCGTCAACAGCGTCAGCGGCGGACAGAACACGAGGCCGACGATCAGCGGCACGGCACCGAGGTCGAGCGTGTGGGCCTGGCCCTCGAACGGGACGTGGGCCACGAGCAGGTCGGCCACCACGAACCCGATGATGAGCAGCCAGACGGGCACTCGCACCGGAGCCGCCACCGGCTCGATGCCGGCGGCGACGGCCCACACCGCGGCGGCGGCGAGGCCGAGCAGTGCGATGAACGCCCAGATGGCGCGCGTGGGCGGCGGCCGGTCCGTCACCGGTTGGCCTCGCTTCCGCCGGCGGCGAGGGTGACTCCCAATTCGTAGGTCGTTTGGCCTACCATCGACCACAGCACGCGGCGGAAGGAGCGCTGACCGTGGGCCATGGATCCGATCCTCTCGACCACGAGCGGCTCACAAAGCAGCGCACGGTAGCGAGCGCGGCGTTGGTCCACGGCGTCGCCCATTCCACCTGCGTCTGATTCCCCAGTCCCGAGAGGAGGTGTCCAGATGCGCCGTGCCAACCGGTGGACGTGAGATCCACAACTCCATCGTGAACCCCGCGACCGGGTCCGGTCGACCCCCATGATTTGGGACCGATGCCGATGACCCCGAGACGACGAGCGCGGACCGGCCGCCTCAACCGGTCGTTCCGACTCGTCCTGCTCGCGACCGCCGTGTCCGGCATCGGTGACGGCCTCGTGCTGGCCGCCTTCCCGTTGCTCGCCGCCCAACTGACAACCGAACCGACGCTCATCGTGGCCGTCACGGTGGCGGCGCGCCTGCCCTGGCTGCTCGTGGCGCTGCCGGCGGGCGCCGTCATCGACCGCGGCGACCGGCGCCGCCTGGTCGTCACGGTGGAGATCGGCCGCACCGCCGTGCTCGCCGCCTTTGCCGTCGTGGTGGTGCTCGACCACGGCGTCTTCGGCGCCCTTCTGGTGGCGGCCTTCCTGATCGGTGTGGGCGAGACGGTGGTCGACAGCGCCATGCACGCCGTGCTGCCCCAGCTCGTCCCGCCTGACCGCCTGGCTCACGCCAACGGCCTGCTGTTCTCGACCGAGACGGCCACCGAGAACCTCCTCGGCCCGGCTATCGGCGGTGTGCTCTTCGCCGCGGTGGCGGCCCTGCCGTTCGTCGTCGATGGCATCAGCTTCGCCGTGGCCGCCGTGCTGCTCGCCGTGGCCCTGCCGGCGGCGAGCGTGGGCCGCCGGATCTCGCCTCGACGGATCCGGGCCGACATGGCCGAAGGCTTCGCCTACTTCGTGCGGTCGCCGATCCTGCGCCTCCTCGCTGCGTTCGTGGCCATGCTGGCGTTCTGCCAGTCGGTGGTGTTCGGCCCGCTGGTGCTGTTCGCCTTGGACGAGCTCGGGCTGTCCGATGCCGGCTACGGCTTCCTGCTCGGCGTGGCCGCGATCGGCAACGTCGTCGGCGGCACGGTGGCCGGCCGCCTCGACCGGCGGTTCGGCGCCGTCGTCATCCTGCCCGCCAGCGGGCTCGTGGCGGCCGTCGCCTACCTCGCCTGCGGCGGCGCCACCAACGGGGTGGCGGCGGCGCTGGCCCTCACGCTCGAGGCCGTCGCTGTGGCCATCGGCAACGTGGCCAACCTCACGCTGCGCCAGCGCATCATCCCGAACGAACTCCTCGGGCGGGTGGGCAGCGTCTTCCGCTTCTTCATCTTCGGCGCCGTGCCGGTGGGCGCCCTGGTCGGCGGGCTGGTGGCGAGCTGGTTCGGCCTCCGGGCGCCGTTCGTCGTGGCCGGGGTGCTGCAGGCCGTCACCGTGGCCCTGGTGGCGCGACCCTTCGGCCGCCTCGTCGGGTCGCAGATCGGACGCGTCGAACCGGCGCCGTGACGTCCACCACGAGGCCCACCACGTCCGCGGATCGTGGCCGAGTTCGGCCGTCAGCTCCCTCCGTCCCCTGTCGACTGCGACCCTCACACCGGATACGACGGCGCGAGCCGCGAAGTATGACGTGAGACGGGAGCCTTGGCGAATGGGCGGAGCGTGGCGACGGCGACCGGCGGCAGCTGTGCTCCAATTCGGCCCGTGCGGGAGTTCGACGCCGCCAGCTACGGCGACGGCATGGCCGACGTGTACGACCAGTGGTACGCCGATCTCGAGGTCGACGCGCCCGTCGCCGCCCTGGCCGACCTGGCCGGCACCGGTCCCGTGCTGGAGCTGGGCGTCGGCACCGGCCGCCTGGCGATCCCGCTGGCGGCCCGGGGCCTCGCCGTCCACGGTGTCGACGCCTCGGCCGCCATGGTGGCCGTGCTCAAGACCAAGCCCGGCGGTGAGGCCGTCCCCGTGACCGTGGGCGACATGGCGGGGCCCGAGCCGGCCGGGCCGTTCTCGCTCGTGTTCGCCGCCGTCAACACGTTCTTCGGCGCGTTCCATCGCGCCGAGGACCAGCAGGCGTGCATCCGTTCGGTGGCGGCACGGCTGGCGCCGGGTGGGCGCTTCGTGGTGGAGGCGTTCGTGCCCGAGCCCGACCAGAGCGGCGACGGCGTGGCCGTGCGCGAGCTCGGCGCCGACCGCGTCGTGCTGACCGTCACCGTGACCGATGTCGCTGCGCAGACAGCTCACGGTCAGTTCGTCGAGTTCGTCGACGGTGAACGGGTGCGACTGCGGCCGTGGGCCATCCGGTGGTGCACGCCTGAGCAGCTCGACGCCATGGCGACGGCGGCCGGTCTGCGGCTCGAAGACCGTTGGGGCGGATGGCAGGGCGAGCCGTTCACTGCGGACAGCTCGCGTCACGTGTCGGTGTGGCGGCAAAAGCCAGACCTAGGCTGGAACGAGACATGAGCCAGCTCCGCCTCAACCCTCTCAACGGTCGCTGGGTCACCATCGTGTCCGACCGCGCGGAGCGGCCTACCGACTTTGCTCCCCGCGTCCGCCAGGTGGAGGCCGACCCGAACCGGCCGTGCCCGTTCTGCCCGGGCAACGAGGAGTCGACGCCGCCTGCCCTCGAAACCTACGGCCGCGACGGCCGGTGGAACGTCCGCATCGTGCCCAACCTGTACCCCGCCTTCTACGGCGACGACACGATGGCGGTGCGCAACCTCGGGCCGGTGCACGTGCAGGCGTCGGCCAGTGGCATCCACGAAGTCCTGGTGCTGGCGCGCGAGCACGGCGGCAGCTGGGCCGATCTCGACGACCGCGACGCCGGGCTCGTGATGGCGGCGGTGCGTGACCGGATGGAGGAGCACGCCCGCACACCGCACATCCGGTACACACAGGCCATCGTCAACCACGGGCGCGAAGCCGGAGCGTCGCTGTCACACCCCCACGGGCAGCTCCTCGGCATGCCCTTCGTGCCGGGCGAGATCGTCGAGGAGGAGAAGGCCTTCGCCCGGTTCGAGGGCGGCTGCATCCTGTGCGCCACGATCGAAGCCGAGCTCTCCGAAGGCCATCGCGTCGTGCTCGCCGACGACCGGACCGTGGTCGTGGCCCCGTTCTGGAGCGGCACGCCGTACGAGCTGTTGGTGATCCCGCAGGCGCACGAGGCTCATCTCCAGGGCTCGGCGCCGGCCGACCTGGCCGGGTTCGGGCGCACCGTGCGCGACGCCCTGTCGACCTTGGCGGCGCGGCTCGGCGACGTCTCCTACAACCTCGTGTTCCACACCGCGCCGCACCACCACAGCGGCGTGTACCACTGGCACGCCCACATCTGGCCCAAGCTGGTCAGCACGGCCGGCTTCGAGCAGGGCACCGGCGTGCTGATCAACATCGTGCCACCCGAGCTGGCGGCCCAGGAGCTGCGCGCCGCCGTGAAGGTAGCGTCATGACGATCTACCTCTCGGTCGTCATCGACGCCGCCCCCGACGCGGTCTGGTCCACCGTCGAGCAACTCGAACGGCACGTCGACTGGATGGCCGACGCCGGCGCCATCAGGTTCGAGACCGATCAACACCGTGGTGTCGGCACCCGCCTCGTCGTCGACACTCGCGTCGGCCCGTTCCGCCTCACTGACCGGCTGGAGGTCGTGGAGTGGATCGAAGGGGCCGTGATCGGCGTCATCCACGTCGGGCGCGTCAGCGGCACCGGACAGTTCACGCTGGACCGATCCGTCGACGGCGGCACGCTCTTCGCTTGGGAGGAAGACCTCGTGTTCCCGTGGTGGCTCGGCGGCCGCCTCGGTGAGGTGCTCGGCTCGGTGGTGCTCAAGCGGGTGTGGCGGCGCAACCTGCAGCGACTGAAGTCGCTCGTCGAGGCCCATCGCCCGGCTGGCGCCGGCTGACCATGCGGCGGCGCCGCCGGCTGGCGGCCGTGGTGGCCGTCTCCGCTGGTCTGGTGGTGGGGGCCTGCAGCGGCGATGGCGCCAAGCCCGCATCGGGCGCCACCACCACCGCTGCCGCCGTCACCACCACGACCGTGAGCGGCCGCCCATCGGTTCCGACCGTGGCGACGACCGCCATCCCCGGCGCGCCGACACCGGTGGCGCCGGCGGGCGGCACGTCGGCGCCCGTGCCGACGACGACGATTCCACTCACACCACCGCCGACGGGTGGCGCGCCCGCGGCGACGACATCGGGCGGCCCGGCGCCGGCGGCGCCCGACACCACGGCACCCACACCGGCACCGACCGCGGCGCCGACGTCCGCTCCCACCGGTGCGAGCGGGGATGCCGCCGCCTTCTGCCGGGCCGTGGACTCGATCCTGCCGCTGTACCTGGCGACGCTGCTGCTCGTCGACAGCGGCGACGGCTCGGACGGCGACACGAGGTTCGAGGTGGCCGTGGCCCCTGCGCTGGCCCCGCCCGTGCACGCCGCCGCCGCCAACGCACCCGCGGTCGTGGCGGCGCCGTTCCAGCGGTGGGCAGCCCGCGCCGACGCCGCCATCGCCACTCTCAAGGGGGCGGGCGCCACCGACGCCCAGGTCGCCGCCCTCGGGACGGCGTTCACCCGCCAGGTCGACCAGGCCATGAGCGGCGGCGGGAACCAGACCCCGCCCGACCCCGTGGAGGCGGCCGCCAACGCCGGCATCGACGCCAGCCGCCTCACCGCCGCCACGTCGGCCTTCACGACGGCCAACGGCGACTTCGACACCTTCGCCGGCGCCCTCGGTCAGGATCTCAACCTCACGCCGAGCCAGGTCGACCAGCTGTCGGGCCAGTACCCGTGCGCCGCCGACCTCGCCTCGTTCTCGGGCTGACCTACTGGGGGATGCCGAGGCGGCCGACGGCGAGGCCGAGGGCGGCGCCGAGGCGGGTGAGGGGCGTGTCGCCGTCCGTCGCCGCCACCAGCCGCTCGTAGACCGCCTCCTGGGCCGGTGCCACGTCGACGGGCACGCCGGCATGGCGGGCCAGATCGAGGAGGGAGACGGCCGCCGCCACGTCGGTGTCTCTCCCGGATTCCAGGGCCCGCCGGACGAGGGCGAGGAGGGCGGCGTCGGCGGTGCTGCGCACGAGGGGCACATCGAGGCGCACGCCGGCGTCGGCGGCGTCGGCCACCACCGACTGGGCCGAAGCCAGCGCCAGGCGGTCGCCGATGGCGGCGATGTCGACCAGGTCGGCCTCCAGCCGGCGGGCCAGGGCCACCTGGGCCGGTGCCCGCAGCTCGTCGGGCAACGGCTGCCCCGCCGCCGTCAGCGTGGAGAACATCCCGCGGTGGTCGCTGAAGAGGCGGTCGAGCTCGGCGCCGAACCGGTCGGCGAGATGGCGCGCCGCGGTGGCGAGGAGCGGGTCGGCGGTGTCGGGCAGGGCGGCCGTCACGTCGAACTCGTCCGGCCCGAAGCCGTCGATCACGAGGCGCAGCAGGCGGGTCAGGCGCGTGCCGGCCGAGAAGGCGCCCCGCAGGTCCTCGAGGACCGCGTCATCGTCACGGGTGTCGCCCGCGGGCCGGCACGCACCGACGACATCGAGCGCCCCGAGATGGACGGCGGCATACAGGTAGGTCATGGGCCGCCGGGTGCGGCGGTGTACGAGCGTGACCCGGCCGCACCCGAGCCCGAGGGCGCCCCGCTCGGCGAAGGTGTGGTCGGTCACCTCGACCTCGTAGCCCGCCGTCACCGCCGGCGGTGACCGGCCGTCGAGCACCTCGAGCAGGGCGATGTGGGCCACCACTCGCGCCGGCGTCACGCGCGCCGTCTCCACGTGGCGGGCCCACACCTGGCGGCCCGTGCCTTCATCCGGGTCGTTGCTGACGGCCTGGTCGAGAACGGCGAGGAAGGCGTCCTCGATGGTGGCCTCGTCGCCCGCCTCTCGCAGCAGGTCCATGCAGCGGGCCGCGTACCGCAGCACTTGCACCGCTTCGAGCCCGGCGATGTCGTCGAAGAACCACCCGCAACTCGTGTACATCAGCATGGCGTGCCGTTGGGCTTCGAGCAGCGCCAAGGCGCGGTTGACGTCGGCCCCTTTGAGGAGTCGTTTAGTGACGAAGCCACCGAGCTTGCTCGGGTCGAGCACGACGGCGATGTAGGCGTCGCGGGCCGCCCACGGATCGCGCAACACGGTACGGCCGAGCGTCTCGAACACGGCGGCGGCGTGGTCGCGCAACAGGTCGAGGGCGGCGCGCAGCGGTGCGCGCCAGGCCTGGTTCCACCCGGGCTGTCCGCCCGAGGAGCATCCGCAGTCGGTGGACCAGCGCCCGACGCCGTGGGCACACGACCACGCGCTCTCCACCACGCCGATCGACTGGGTGGGCCGGTGGTGCCGCAGCCAGCCCGCGATCGATCCCGTCAGCACCCCCCGCCGCGGCGCGTCGACGGCGAGGGCGTACGCCACGGCTCGTTCGGCGAGACGGTGGTGATGACCGAAGGTCTCGCCGTCGGTGGCCAGCACCACGAGGCCGTCGCTGGTGGACGCCATCGCCCGTTCGACGAAGGCCGACGCCGGTTGGCTGCCGATGCCGAAGGCGAGGTCGTGACTCAGGGGACCGTCGTAGAACACCAGGGTGATGTGCCCGTCGCCCTCGGGGTGGTGCCAGCGGTACACCCGGCCGGGCTCGACCGGTCGGTCGGCCTGGGTGGGCGCGAGGATCGTGAACCCGATGCCCTCCTCCACGAGGATGCGCAGGACCACGTCGTTGACGGCGGTCTCGGGTAGCCACAGGCCGGCCGCTCGCCGTTCGAAACGCCGTTGGAAGTCGGCCAGGCCCCACCGGACCTGGGTCCGGATGTCGCGCTCGGTCGCGAGCGGCAGGATCATGTGGTTGTACGCCTGGGCGATGGCCGAACTGCGGCGGCGGTCGGCATCGAGCACGAGCTCGTACACGTCGGGGTGGTGGACCTCGAGCCACGACGCCAGCGTGGGCCCGATGTTGAACGAGAGCAGCTCGTAGTCGTTGACGATCGCCATGACGCGACCCCTGTCGTCGACGACGCGGGCCCGGGCGTTGGGACGGTACGCCTCCGCCGTGATCCGCTCGTTCCAGTCGTGATAGGGCGCGGCCGAAGGCTCGACCGGCACGTCCTCCGTCCACGGATTCTCCCGCGGCGGTTGGTAGAAGTGGCCGTGGACGGCGAGGTGGATCACCGCTCCGGCGAATCAGCGCCGAGCCAGAGCACGCCGAGGGGCGGCAGCGTGATGAACGCCGACGCCGGTTGACCCTGATGGGGTTCGCCCTCGGCCGCCCACACGCTGCGCACGCCGCCGAAGCCGGTGCCTCCGAACCACGTGGCGTTGGTGTCGACCAGGACCTGCCACTCGCCGCCCCACGGCAAGCCGACGCGGTACCCCTCCCGGGGCACCGGTGTGAAGTTGGCGAGACACGCCACGACCTGGTGGCCGTCGGCCGACCACCGCAGGAAGCCGTAGGCGGAGTGCTCGGCGTCGTCGGCGTCGAGCCACTGGAAGCCGGCCGGGTCGTGGTCGCGCTCCCACACGGCGCCCCACTGCGCGCTCACGCGGTTCAGCGCGCGCACGAGCTCCTGCACGCCGCGGTGGCGCTCGCCGTCCAGCGCCCGCCAGTCGACGCCCGCGTCGACGTTCCACTCGCGCCACTGAGCGATCTCGCCGCCCATGAAGAGCAACTGCCCGCCGGGGTGCGCCCACATCCACCCGAACATGGCGCGCAGGTTGGCGAACTGCTGCCACTCGTCACCGGGCATCTTGTCGAGCAGCGCGCCCTTGCCGTGGACGACCTCGTCATGGGACAGCGGCAGCACGAAGTTCTCCGTGAAGGCGTACAACAGGCCGAAGGTGAGCTCACGGTGGTGGTAACGGCGGTGCACGGGATCGTGACGGAAGTAGTCGAGCGTGTCGTGCATCCAGCCCATGTTCCACTTGTGGCTGAAGCCGAGCCCGCCGTGGTCGACGGGCCGGCTCACCATCGGCCACGAGGTCGACTCCTCGGCGATCATCATCACGCCGGGATGGGCGCCGAACACCACCGTGTTGAGGTCGCGGACGAACGTGAGGGCACCGAGGTTCTCGCGGCCGCCGAACTTGTTGGGGATCCACTGGCCGGGCTGGCGCGAGTAGTCGAGGTAGAGCATCGACGCCACCGCGTCGACCCGCAGCCCGTCGACGTGGAACTGATCGAACCAGTAGAGGGCGTTGGCGACGAGGAAGTTGCGCACCTCGTTCCGGTCGTAGTTGAACACGAGCGTGCCCCAGTCGGGGTGCTCGCCCTGGCGCGGATCGGCGTGCTCGTAGAGCGCGGTGCCGTCGAACCGGGCCAGGGCCCACTCGTCGCGCGGGAAGTGGGCCGGCACCCAGTCGACGATGACGCCGATCCCGCGCTGATGCAGGTGGTCGACGAAGAAGCGGAAGTCGTCGGGCGATCCGTACCGCGCCGTGGGCGCGTAGTAGCCGGTCACCTGGTAACCCCACGAACCGGTGAACGGGTGCTCGGCGATCGGCAGCAGTTCGACGTGGGTGAAGCCGAGGTCCTCCACGTAGTCGGCGAGCTCCTTGGCGGCCTGGCGGTAGCCGAGTCCGAGCCGCCACGACCCGAGGTGGACCTCGTAGATGCGCAGCGGCCGCCCGATCGGGTTGGTGGCGGCCCGAGCCGTCATCCAGTCGCCGTCCTCCCACCGGTGGGTGGCGACGGTGACGACGCTGGCGTTGGCCGGCGGCGCCTCGGCCGCCCGAGCCATGGGATCGGCGCGGAGGCGAAGGCTGCCGTCGGCGCCCACGATCTCGAACTTGTACCGGGTGCCGACGCCGACGTCCGGCACGAAGCCGGCCCACACGCCAGAGACGCCGACGGGCTGCAGCGGGTCACGTCGCCCGTCCCACGAGTTCCAGTCGCCCACGGCGCGGACCGCCCGGGCGTTCGGGGCCCACACGGCGAACCGCACGCCGTCGACGCCGTCGACGGTGTCGACGTGGGCGCCGAGCTTCTCCCACAAGCGGTGGTGGCGGCCCTCGCCGAGGAGGTGGAGGTCGACGGGCCCGAGCAACGGCGCCATGGCCAGGAATCTACGGGCGGTCCACTCGTTGCAGCACCCGCAATGAGCCCGAGACGGTGATCTCCTCGAAACGCCCCGACGCCAGGGCGGGCAGGTAGATCTGCTCGTAGGGCGGGCGGCCGCCGTCGGCCGGGTCCGGGAACACGTCGTGGATGGCCAGGCGACCGCCCGGCGCTACGTGGCGGGCCCAGCCCTCGTAGTCGGATCGGGCCGGTTCGAGGCCGTGGCCGCCGTCGATGAAGACGAGCGCGGCCGGTGTCGCCCAGTACCGGGCCACCAGGACCGACGGTCCCACCACCGCCACCACGACGTCTTCGAGCCCGGCGTCCTCGATGGTGCGACGGAAAACCGGCAGGGTGTCCATGCGCCCGCTGCGGGCGTCGACGAGGGCGGCGTCGTGCCACTCCCACCCCGGTTGGTTCTCCTCCGAGCCGCGGTGGTGGTCGACGGCGAACAGCACCGTGGCGGACTCCCGGGCAGCGGCGCCCAGCCACACGGTGGAGCGGCCGCAGTAAGAGCCGACCTCGATGAACGGTGCCCCCGGCACCGCCTCGGCGGCGCGCCGGGCGGCGTCGTAGAGAGCGTCACCCTCGTCGGGCGGCATGAAGCCGATGGCGTCGAGGGCCGCCTCCCGCAAGCTGCGGTCCACGGCCGGGGACTGTACGCGAGACTCGTCCGGATGACGGCGGCCCTGGACGATCTGGTCAAGCTGCTTGACCTCGAACCGATCGAGGTGAACATCTTCCGCGGCCTGTCGCCCGACGAGAGCCGGCAGCGGGTGTTCGGCGGCCAGGTCGCGGGGCAGGCGCTGGTGGCGGCGGCCCGCACGGTGGTCGACGACCGCCAGGTCCATTCGCTGCACGGCTACTTCCTGCGCCCGGGGGATCCCACCGTGCCGATCCTGTACGAGGTCGACCGCATCCGCGACGGCCGCAGCTTCACGACCCGTCGCGTCGTCGGCATCCAGCACGGCCGGGCCATCTTCAACCTGCAGGCCAGCTTCCACGTGCAGGAGAGCGGTCTCGATCACCAACTCCCCATGCCCGACGTCCCCGATCCCGAGTCGCTGCCCGACTTCAAGAGCCGTCTCGAGCGCTACCGCGACATGCTCGGCGACTGGTACGAGCGGCCCCGGCCCATCGACACCCGCTATGTCGAGGGCGATCCGATCGGGCGCCGGCACCGTACGCCCCAACCGAGACAGCGCGTGTGGATGCGGGCCGACGGCGATCTGCCCGACGATCCCGTACTCCATGCCTGCGTCGTCACCTACGCATCCGACATGACCCTGCTCGACACCACCCTCCTGCCCCACGGCGTCGGTTGGGCCGACGACTCCGTCCAGATGGCGAGCCTCGACCACGCGATGTGGTTCCACCGCCCGTTCCGCGCCGACGAGTGGCTCCTCTACGACCAGATCACGCCGTCCACCTTCGGGTCGCGCGGGCTGGCGTCCGGCTCGATCTTCACGCGCGACGGCCGCCTCGTCGTCTCGGTGATGCAGGAAGGCCTCATCCGGAGCGTGCGATGAGAGCCCGGTTGGCCGCGGTCGGGGCCGCGGTGCTCCTCACCGCGGCCGCCTGCAGCAGCGACGACCCGAGCGCCGGGCCGGCAGCACCGGCGCCGTCGGCCACGAGCGCGCCGAGCGCCCCCGCGACGAGCGCGGTCACCACCACTGCCGCACCGACGACGGCCGCTCCCACGACATCGGCGACGACCGCCGCCGCGCCGGCCCCCACCACGACCGTGCCCGCCACGACAACGGCGGCGCCGGCGCCGCCCGATCTCCACGCCGCCGCCATCAAGCTGACGAAGGTCGCCGACCTGGAGGAGCCGATCTTCGTCGCCACCCGACCCGGTGACGACACCACGACGTACATCGCCCAGCGCGGCGGCCGCCTGCGCGCCCTGCGCGACGGCGCCCTCGTCCAGACGCCGGTGCTCGACATCAGCTCGATGATCTCCAGCGGCGGCGAGCGCGGCTTTCTCGGCTTCGCCTTCGCGCCCGACGGCGCGTATCTGTACGTCAACTACACCGACACGAACGGCGACACGAACGTCGACGAGTACGCCGTCGGGCCCGACGGTGCGATCGACACCGGCAGCCGGCGGCAGGTGCTCTTCCAGGACCAGCCCTATCCGAATCACAACGGGGGCGAGGTCATCTTCGGGCCGGACGGCTACTTGTACATCGGCCTCGGTGACGGCGGCTCGGGCGGCGACCCCGACCGCCGCGGCCTCGACCTGAGCACATGGCTCGGCAAGATCCTGCGGATCAATCCCCGACCCGACGGTGATCAGCCGTACACCGTGCCGCCCGACAACCCGTTCGTCGAGGAGAAGGGCGCTCGCCCCGAGATCTGGTCGTACGGCCTGCGCAACCCGTGGCGCTTCTCGTTCGACGCCGTCACCAACGACCTGTGGATCGCCGACGTGGGCCAGGGCAGCATCGAGGAGATCGACCTGTCCACGGTGGCGGAAGGGGCCGGCAGAGGCGTGAACTTCGGCTGGAGCGCGTTCGAGGGCCGGGTCCGTTACAACGTGGACCAGCCGGCCGAAGGGGCGGTGCCGCCGATCTTCCAGTACACCCACGACGACGGCAACTGCTCGGTCACAGGCGGATACGTCTACCGGGGCACGGCCATCCCGTCCCTGGGCGGCGCGTTCTTGTACTCCGACTACTGCACCGGCCAGGTGCGGGCGCTCGTCGCCGGCGCCGACGGCCAGGTCGCGGCGAACGCCGTCCTCAGCCCCGACCCGAAGTCGGTGTCGAGCTTCGGCCAAGGCCAGGGCCGCGAGCTGTACGTCTGCTCGCTCGGAGGCAACGCCGTGTACCGCGTCGACGCCGCCTGACGTCGCCTCAGCGGTGAGCGCCCATGAAGAGATCCTTGAGTACGTCGTAGTGCTCGATGCAGTGGCCCGCGCCCAGCACCACTGCTTCGAGGGCGAGGTCGACGAGGTGCACCGGCACCTTCGTCTCGCGTTCGAGGCGCGTGTCGAGGCCGCGCAACAAGCCGCCCCCGCCCACGAGGTAGATGCCGCGCAGCAGGAAGTCCTGTGACAGCTCGGGCGGGGCCTTCGACAGGCAGCGGATCACGGAGTCGGTGATCGTCGTGGTGATCTCGTCGATGGCGGTACGGACCTCGGTGGGCGACAGCACCACCGTCTTGGGCAGACCGCTCATGAGATCGCGGCCGCGAACTTCGGCGTGCACCTCGTCAGGGGTGGGCGCGGCCGAGCCGATCGCCATCTTGATCTCCTCGGCCGTGCGTTCGCCGATGGCGATGCCGTACTCGCGCCGGACGTAGTTCTGGATGGCGTTGTCGATATCGAACGACCCGGTGCGCACCGCCTCGAGGGCGACGATGCCGCCGAGCGAGATGACGGCGGTCTCCGTCGTCCCACCACCGACGTCGATCACCATGTTGCCGACGGGTTCGTCGATGGGCAGCCCGGCACCGATAGCAGCCGCCATCGGCTGCTCGATCAGTTGCGGATCGGCGGCGCCGGCGCGACGGGCGGCCTCGGTGACGGCGCGCTTCTCGACCTCGGTGATGGCCGAAGGGACGCAGATGAGCACGCGGGGCCGGTTGAAGCGCGTGACGCCCACGCGTTGGAGCAAGAGGCGGATCATGCGCTCGGTGATGTCGAAGTCGGTGATGGCGCCGCCTCGCAGGGGGCGCACGGCGATGATGTAGCCCGGCGTCCTGCCGATCATCTGCCACGCCTCGTGACCGGTCGCCAGCACCTCGCCGCTCTGGCTGTTGAGGGCGATGACGGACGGCTCGTTGAGCACGATGCCCCGACCCTTGGCGTAGACCAGGGTGTTGGCGGTGCCGAGATCGATGGCCAGGTCGCGGGCCAGGGCCTACTCCTGCTGCTCGGCCGGCTGGGGCCCGCTCACATCGCTGGTGCCGCCGGCCCCATCCCCACCGTCGGTGACCGCCGCCGCCCGTAACCGCTCGTAGAGGAGCGGGTCGACCCCAGCGGGACGCTCCATGCCCTCCGGCGGCGTGGCCGGCGCCAGCGCCTGCATCTCGCGCCGGAACGACTTGATGCCGCGGTACTCGCCCTTCGGCTCGCGCGCCCGCACCAGCACCACCGTGGTGCCCACGGCGATGAGGCCGAACGCGACGAGCAGGAACAGCAAGGCGTCCATCAGCCGGGCTCGTGACGCTGGGCGCGGGCCGTGGCGGCGTCGGTGAGGTCGTGGGCGCCCAGAGCCCAGTCGTCGCCGCCGTCCCACGCCTCCTGCTTCCAGATCGGCACGGTCTCCTTCAACGTGTCGATGCCGAAGCGGGCCGCTTCGAACGCTTCGGCCCGGTGCGGCGCCGAAACGGCCACGATCACCGACGACTCGCCGAGCTCGAGCCGTCCGACGCGGTGGAGCAGCGCGATGCGTCCGGCGCGCGGCCACTGGGCGCGGATCTCGGCGGCGATCGCCTCGAGGCGCGGCACGACATGCTCCTCGTACGCCTCGTAGGTGAGGTGGGCCACGCCGCTGCGCCCCTCGGCGTGATCGCGCACCGTGCCCGAGAACAGCACGACCGCACCGCAGTCGGGACGGACGCACCAGTCGTACGCTGCCGCCACGGGCAGCGCCTCCGCGGTGAGCGCCAACCAGGTCTCGCCCTGGGCGGGAGCAGGCACGGGGAGGCATGGTAGCGGGCGGCGCGACGCGTCGGGCCAGCGCACAGGCGGTGCCGTCCCGCGCGGCCACAGCACAGAGGCCGATCAGTAGGCTGCGCCGACGTGGAGCGGAGCGAGTGGTCCGACGACGAACCGTTCGCATTCCGTCAACCCCTCCCTCCGGAAGACCGCGTGTGGCGCCATCCGTCCGAGCTCGGCGGCGGTCCGGGGGCGGCGTTCGTCGTGTCGTCGCGTCGGGCCCACGTGTCGCGCGGGAAGCTGGCCGTCGCCGTCGTGGCGAGCGCCACAGGCGCGCTGCTCGTGGCCGCCCTCGTCAGCCTCGCCCTGCGCACCGGCGGCAACGGACGAGCCGCCGTCATCGAGTCGTCGGCCACCAGCTTCGGGCTGAGCAC
>DASXAI010000742.1:0-3407 GCA_036406775.1 Acidimicrobiales bacterium | reverse complement strand
CGCCGACATTGCCGTCGTCGGAGGACGTGGTCAACACGACACCGAGGTTCTTGCTGCCGTCGGCATTCGTGCCCTCGCCGTCGAAGCCGCTGAAGCCAAGGCCGTTGCCGCCAGCACCGAGCTCAACGCCCGTGACACCGTCCGCGGGGAAGGGCACGGGAGCGGGCTGGTTGTTCCCGACGTCGCTCTCGGGCAGGTGGCCCTCGATGAGGGCGAAGGCCAAGCCGTCACCGTGGGCGGGGTTGGCGCCTGGTGGCGGGCCGGCGCTGTCGAGGAAGGCGGTGAAACTGGCCTCGATCGACTTGCCGGTGATGTCGATCGGCGTGTTGTACCAAGCAGCGTTAGCCAGACCGGGGGTGTCCGCGCCCGTCAGCTGGAGTTCGTTGCCACTTACAGTCGGCAAGGGACCTTGGAGACCGCTGATGTTGTCGAGGCTGGTGTAGCGCCAGCAGCCGTGCTGATCGGCCGCGCCGCAGACTCCGATGATCGGATCCGGCAGCTGGGCACCGACAGCGTCGGCGTGGGCGATGCCCGCCGGCATCACCGCGGCGATGGTTCCTACGAGGGCGGCCGAGGCGGCTGCCACTCCGAGTCTGCGCACGATGGCGCACCCCCTGTGGTTCGGGAATTGGATAGGGACGGGGCGATGCTCATGCGCCATTCACGAACCAGCAATGGGCCGTTGGTCCTGATTCGGCCGATCAGCGCCACCGCGTGGGCCGAACGGCCCACGCCCCGTAACCGGGGCCACGCCCAGTGGCCAAGCCGCCGTCAGGGGACGCGATGATGGCTCCATGTCCACGATCACCGTCGCCGACGTGCCGTTGGCCGACATCGACTTGTCCGACGTGGAGTTCTGGCTGCAGCCGGAGGCCTACCGGGAGGGCGCCTTCCGCACGCTGCGGCGCGAGGCGCCGGTGATGTTCTCGGCCGAACGAGAGTTCCCACCCCTCCCCGCCGGCCCGGGCTACTGGTCGCTGACCCGCCACGACGACATCTGGGCCGCCAGCCGCAACCCGCAGCTGTTCGTGTCGGGCCGCGGCACCAACATCCCGGACCTGCCCATCGAGATCGCCGAGTTCTTCGGCTCCATGATCAACATGGACGACCCCAAGCACGCCCGCCTGCGCAACCTGGTCCAGGCCGGGTTCACGCCCAAGATGGTGGCCAAGGTCGAGGAGTACGTGCGGAACAAGGCCAGCACCATCGTCGACGGCCTGCTCGAGCGCTTCCCGTCGGGCGAATGCGACTTCGTGGAGGAGGTGGCGGCGCCGCTGCCGCTGCAGATCATCTGCGAGATGATGGGCATCCCGCCGGAGGACGAGAAGCAGGTGTTCGCCTGGACGAACGTCATCCTCGGCGCGGGTGACCCTGACTACGGCGGCACGTTCGAGAACCTCACCGCCATCGCCATCGAGATGTTCGACTACGCCCAAGCCCTCGGCCAGGCCCGCCTCGACGAGCCCCGCGACGACATCACGAGCGCGCTGATGCACGCCGAGGTCGACGGCCAGCGCCTCTCGACCCAGGAGTTCGGCTCGTTCTTCATCCTGCTCGTGGTGGCGGGCAACGAGACCACGCGCAACGCCATCTCGTGGGGGATGAAGCTGCTCACCGAGCACCAGGACCAGCGTCGCCGGTGGTGGGACGACTACGCCCGCCTGGCCCCGAGCGCCATCGAGGAGATCGTGCGCTGGGCGACTCCCGTCATCCACTTCCGGCGCACGGCGTCGGCCGACACCGAGATCCGAGGCCACCAGATCGCGGCCGGCGACAAGGTCGTGTACTGGTACAACTCCGCCAATCGGGACGAGGCCAAGTTCGACGAGCCCTACCGGTTCGACCTGACCCGCACGCCCAACCCCCACGTCTCCTACGGCGCCGGCGGCCCGCACTTCTGCCTCGGCGCCAACCTCGCCCGGCGCGAGATCACGGTGATGTTCGACGAGATCGCCCGCCGCCTGCCCGACCTGGAGATCACCGGCGAGCCGGCTCTGCTGCAGTCGAACTTCATCCACGGCATCAAGCGGATGCCGTGCGCCTGGACCGCGCACTAGCCGACGGCACCGCCGCGACGAGCGGCGCTACGGTCGGAAACGAGCGAACTGTCGAGGAAGTGAGGCCGGCATGGGGGAGCTGCTTTCGCGACGGACGCTGTTCGGGGCCGGCGTAGTGACCGGTGCGGGACTGCTCCTGCCGCCGATCATCGAGGCGCCGCGCGCCTTCGCGGCCGAGGAGCCCACCTTCACCAAGCGCTCGCTCCGGCTCACCGATTTCGACTTCCAGCCCGAGGCACCGCAGGACGGTCGTTTCGTGTCGACCCTCGGGACGTTCGCGGACCTGGTGGACGCCAACGTGGAGGCGCTGGTTCGCCTACCGGCGGGCGCCGTGCCGACGAACGTCGAGTGGAAGGTCTTCAACGGCGCGGCGGGCCCGACGACGGTCGTGGTGTATCAGCTCACCTGGCCCAACATCGCGCTGGACGCCGTCGGCTTCACCCAGGTGGATCCCTCGAACGCCGGGTTGCAGACGGTCCAAACGCCACTCACGGCGACGCCGGCCGACCCCAACCTCTACCTGTTGCGCATGCCAACGCTCCGCAACGGCACCAGGGCCGTGTACACGGCGGAGCTCTTCTACAACGAACCCAACCCGCCGTCCCCGGCGCCGACTCAAACCTTCGTGCCCATCGCGCCTGGCCGTGTGTACGACTCGCGAGTGACGGGCGGCAAAGTGCACGACGGGGAAGAACGGGTCGTGTCACTGGCGCATGTGCTCACTGGCACTACTGAAGTCGTCCCATCAGGCGCCATCGCGGCCGCGCTGACGGCGACGGTGACCGAGACCGAGGGAGCCGGTTACGTCGCCGTCTTCCCGGCCGACGCGCCATGGGGTGGCACGTCGTCCCTGAACTGGTTCGGTCCCGACCAGAATCTCGCCACCGCGGTGATCTCGAAGCTCGATGCCGATCGGCAGGTGAAGGTGCGAGGCGGCGTGAACCCGACGCACGTCGTCATCGACGTGGCTGGCTACTGGCTTTCATAGCAAAGGCCCCCGTTGGACGTGTCCGCAGGGGGCCTCTGCTGCCATACCAATCCGAAGCCGACAGACGGGACAGCGACGCCGACGCTACGGGCCGGTCGGCAAGGAGTCCATATAGGCCGAACAGCTCAGCTTGGGTCAACGAAGAGCCAACGCTCGGTCAACGTGTAACGCGCCACGACCGGCTGGCGTTGAACCACAAGTGACCGTCTCGATGCGTGTTTCCGCCGACCAGCGTCGCTCCCAGCGGGACCTCCGCGCCGCGGTGCAACGGGCACGACAGCGAGGCGTGACGTGGGACCGGATCGCGGACATTCTGAACACCAGCCCCGAGCTCGCGGCCCGGCGCTACGGGTCGCGCTGGC
>DASXAI010000741.1:0-4609 GCA_036406775.1 Acidimicrobiales bacterium | reverse complement strand
GCCTTCTGCCTCGACATGCACACCAAAGACGCCCGCGACGCGCACGAGGACGAGCGCCGCCTGGCCACACTGGCCGGTTGGCACGAGTCACCCTTCTTCACCCCTCGCGAGCGAGCCGCTCTCGCCCTCACTGATGCCGTGACCCGGCTCGGCGACCACGGCGTCAGCGACGCAGTGTGGGCCGAGGCGACCGAGCACTTCGACGAGGCCGAGCTGGCCCAACTGCTGTGGGCCATCGTGGCGATCAACGCATGGAACCGCATCGGCGTCACGACGCGGTTGGTGCCGCGGTCATGAGCGCGCCGGCCTCGGAACTGTCACGGGTCAAGCGGTTGCCGGACCGGGCGGCCTACGACACCGCCTCCATCCACGCCGTGCTCGACGCGGCCATGGTGGGCCACGTCGGCTTCGTGGCGTCGGGCCGTCCGCTCGTCATCCCGATGATCTACGGGCGCGACGGCGACGTCGTGTACCTCCACGGGTCGGTGGCGAGCCGGCTGCAACGCACGTTGGCCAATGGCATCGACGTCTGCCTCACCGTTACGTTGACCGACGGCCTCGTGCTCGCCCGCTCCGCCTTCCATCACTCGATGAACTACCGGTCCGCCGTCGTATTGGGCCGGGCCGCGCTGGTCCGACCTGAGGACAAGGCTCACGCCCTCCGGGTCATCAGCGAGCATCTCGTGCCCGACCGCTGGGACGAAGTGCGTCCGCCCACGCCGATCGAGCTGAAGCAGACGTCGGTGCTCCGCCTCCCGATCGAGGAAGGGTCGGTGAAGGCGCGCACGGGCGACCCCGTCGACGACGAAGACGACCTCAGCCTGCCGGTCTGGGCCGGCGTCCTTCCCTGCACGACAACGTGGGGCGAGCCCGTGGCCGCGTCCGACCTCGAGCCGGTGCTGCCACCGTCGCCGTCGGTCCTCGCCCGCCGCGTCTCCTGAACGGTTCCGCGGCGGCCGAAGCACCGATTGTCGAGCGGAGCGAGCAGGAGCCGACGGAAGCGCAGCGGACGGCGGCGACGCATCAATGACGCATCAGTGCTGTACGACGGTCCCGCCGTCGACGTTCCAGCTCTGGCCGGTGACCCAGGCGCCCTCGTCGGAGCACAGGTAGACGACGGCGTGGGCGATGTCGTCGCCGGTGCCGGCCCGGCCCAGCGGCACCATCGTCTTGATCGTCTCGTTCCACACGTCGCCGCGGCCGAGATCGTCCATGCGTGACGTGTCGACCACCCCAGGGCAAACGGCGTTGACGCGGATCCCGTACAGGCCCACTTCCCGTGCCATGCACGCCGTGAGCGCCTGCAAGCCGGCCTTCGACGCCGCATAGGCGGCCGAGTTCGGGCCGAAGATCTTGCCCGCAATAGATGAGATGTTGACGATGGAGCCGCCACGGCCACCGTCGACGAGCCGCTGCCCGAAGACCTTCGACATGTAGAACGCGCCGGTGAGGTTGACGTCCATGATCAAGCGCCACAGTTGCGGATCGAGATCGACGACCGGGACGCGGTCGTCGCCGCGGGCCACGCTGGCGTTGTTGACGACGATGTCGACGCGGCCGAACTCGTCCATCACCGCGTCGGCGAGCCGCTCGACGGCCTCGAGGTCGGCGACGTCGGAGACGAGAGGGAGGGCGCGCCGGCCGGCGGCGACGACGTCGTCGGCCACCGAGTCGATGTCGCGCCAGCCCGCCGCCTTCTCCTCGTCGGTGTAGCGGTCGGGCGACCGGCCGGTGCCGGTGAGGACGACGTCGCAACCGGCGCGGGCCAGGGCGACGGCGATGGGGCGGCCAATGGAGCGCAGCCGACCGGCGCCGGTGACGACGGCGACCTTTCCTTCGAGACCGGAGAGCGGGTACATCGCCCCGTAGCTAGTGCGTGGCGTGCGGGCCAGGCAAGAGGACGCCCATCGTCGCTACCGTCGCCGGGTGACCGACGAACCGCAGTGGCTCGACGCCACCGCCCAGGCCGAGCTCGTCCGGCGACGCGAAGCCAGCCCGCGGGAGCTGGTGGAGGCTGCCATCGAGCGGATCGAGCGCCTCGACCCGGCGTTGAACGCGGTGATCCACCCGCGCTTCGAGAAGGCCCGAGCCGAGGCCGACGGCCCGTTGCCCGACGGACCGTTCCAGGGTGTGCCGTTCGTGCTGAAGGACCTCAGCGCCTCCAGCGCCGGCGATCCCTATCACGGCGGTACACGGCTCCTGCGGGGTCTCGGCTTCACGGCGTCCCACGACAGCTACCTCACGCAGAAATTCCGGACCGCCGGCTTCATCGCCGTCGGGCGCACGAACGTGTCGGAGCTCGGCACCACCATCACGACGGAGTCCGTGGCGTGGGGACCGGCGCGCAACCCGTGGAACCCGGAGCGCTCCACCGGCGGGTCGTCGGGCGGCTCGGCGGCGGCCGTGGCGGCCGGCATGGTGGCGGTCGGCCACGCCAACGACGGCGGCGGCTCCATCCGGATCCCCGCCGCCAACTGCGGGCTGGTCGGCCTGAAGCCCAGCCGGGCGCGCGTGTCGGACGGTCCCGACAGCGGCGACTCGTGGATGGGTTCCACGGTGCAGGGCGCCGTCACCCGCTCGGTCCGTGATACGGCGTCGGTGCTCGACGCCATCGCCGGCTACATGCCGGGTGATCCGTACACAGCGCCGCCGCCCGCCCGGCCGTTCAGCGCCGAAGTGGGGGCCGATCCGGGTGCCCTGCGGATCGGTCTGCTCGACCACCCGCCCCGGCGCGATCTCACCGGCGATCCCGACTGCGCCGACGCCGTCCATGCGACCGGCAAGCTGCTCGAGTCGCTCGGCCACCACGTCGAAGTGGCCCATCCCGCCGCCCTCGAGGAGCCGGAGACGGCCCGCCGGTTCGGGCTGGTGGTGGCGGCGTGGACCGCGGCCGACCTCGCCGACCTCGAGGCCATCGCCGGCCGGCCCCTCACGAACGACGACGTCGAGGCGGAGAACCTCCACTACCTCGACATCGGGCGGCACATGCCGGCCGTCGACTACGTGATGGGCGAGGTGTGGCTGCAGCGGTGGTGCCGGCGCGTCGTCGAGTGGTGGCACCCGATCGACGGCTCGCCCGGCTTCGACATCCTCGTCAGTCCCGTGCTCAACGGACCGCCCCCGCCGCTCGGGTACCTCACCGACCCCGAGCACGGCATCGAGCGCATGCTCGAACTGCTGCAGTACACGTCACAGTTCAACGTCACCGGCCAGCCGGCGATCAGCCTGCCGCTGCACTGGACGACCGACGGCCTCCCGATCGGCGTGCAGTTCGTCGGCGGCTTCGCCCGCGAGGACGTCCTCATCCGGCTGGCGGCGCAACTCGAGGCCGCCCAACCGTGGGCCGACCGCCACCCGCCCCAACCGTTCTGACGCGCTCAAACGCGCTCTACGACACATATCGCGTACCAAGACGATGGGCGGTAGCGTCCGGCGGCATGCAATTCGGCTTCTGGCCCAACGCGTCGCAGGCGTGGCCCGACATCCTCGACGCCGCCGCCCATGCCGAGCGGACGGGGTGGGACAGCGTCTGGATCGCCGACCACTTCCTGCCGTTCACCGACGACACGAGCGGGCCCGTGCACGAGTGCTGGGCGCTCCTGGCCGGGCTGGCCGTGGCCGTGCCTCGGGTCCGGCTCGGTTCGCTTGTGGTGGGCAACACCTATCGCCATCCGGCCGTGCTGGCCAAGCAGGCCGCCAGCGTCGACCACCTGTCGGGCGGACGGCTGGTGCTCGGCCTCGGCGCCGGCTGGCAGGAGAACGAGCACGTCGCCTACGGCATCGAGTACTCGACCGTGAAGGGGCGGCTGGATCGGCTCGAGGAGGCGTGCGCCGTCATCACGTCACTCCTCCGCCAGGACCGCAGCACGTCGGAGGGCACGCACTACCGGCTGCAGGACGCGCCCCTCGCTCCGAAGCCCGTCGGGTCGCTGCCGCTGCTCATCGGCGGCGGCGGCGAGCAACGCACGTTGCGCATCGCAGCCACGTACGCCGACGAGTGGAACACCTGGGGCACGCCTGACCTGCTGGCGCACAAGGGTGCCGTGCTCGAACGGCACTGCGCCGACGTCGGCCGCGACCCGGCCACGATCCGCCACAGCGCCAACGCGCTCTTGTTCCTGAGCGAGGACGAGTCGTGGCTCGCGCCCCGGCGTGACCGCGACGTCGGGCGGCCCACCATCGTGGGCACGCCCACCGAAGTGGTCGACATCGTGGCCGCCTACGCCCAGGCCGGCGTGGACGAGCTCATCATCCCGGACTTCAACCTCGGGCCGCCCAGCCGCCGCCGAGACACCATGGAACTGTTCATGAACGAGGTCGCCTCCCGTTTCACGCTCGTTTAACGACCTCTGACGTCGTTCAGCTAGCGCGAAACGGAGGAGATGCGCACCACGTCGACGGCGACGTCGAGCTCCTGCTCGACCACGGGCCCGAACACGACGCCGCGCACCGGCGTGACGTCGGCGTAGTCGCGGCCCCACGCCACGGTCACGTGACGGCGCGGCGGCGCCTGGTCGTTGGTCGGGTCGAGGTCGAACCAGCCGTACCGGGGCACGTACACCGCCAGCCACGCGTGGGACGCGTCCGAGCCGGTGAGTTTGAACTGCCC
>DASXAI010000740.1:0-6385 GCA_036406775.1 Acidimicrobiales bacterium | reverse complement strand
CACTCATGGGCCCGGAGTTGGTACGACGGGCGGGAGAGCTGGTGGCTCCACCTGGTCGGGGTGGCGCTCACCGCCGTCGCCCTCATCGTCGGAGCACCCTTCTGGTTCGACCTCTTGAAGCGCCTCACAGGTCTGCGCCGGGTCATACGCCAGACCTGACGAGCCGTAGGGTTGCGCTCGTGAGCTTGCGGCCAGGAGATCTCGTCGCCGCCCACTATCTGCTGGCGCGCTGTGATCGCAACGGCGTGGCGCGGATCCCCTTCACCGACCGGGTGGAGGCGGCGGGCGCCGCGGGGTTCGCCGGCATCGGTGTCCAGCCGGCTGACTACGCCCGCTCGAAGGCGAACGGCCTCAGCGACGGCGCCATGGCCGAGGTGCTGGCCCGCAACGATGTCGAGTTGGCCGAGATCGACGGCGCACCGTGGTGGCCATGTGATTCGAGCATCGTCTCGGCCCAGGACGAGGTGCTGCGCGTCGGTGAGCGCTTCAGTGTCCGACTGCTCAACGCGGCCATGCCCACGATCGAGGGCGACGGCCCGACCGACGCCGACCTCGCCGCCGGCCTGGCCCGCCTGGCCGACCGAGCCGCTTCGGTCGGGATGCTGGTCGGCTTCGAGTTCTTGCCGTGGACGCCCGTGCGCGACGTCGTGCATGCCCATGCCATCGTCTCGTTGGCGTCCCGGTCGAACCTGGGCGTCACTGTCGACGTGTGGCACCACAGCGTGTCAGGAGACGTCACCCAGGGTCTTGCCGGCATACCCGCCAGCGACATCGTGTCGGTCCAGGTCACTGACGGGGTGCGCGACGCATCGCTGTCTCCGCTGGCCGAGACGATGGTCGGGCGGCGTCTCCCCGGGGAGGGCGAGCTGCCAGTGGTCGAGGTACTGCGGACGCTGCATGCGATCGGTGTCAGGACGCCGTACTCGGTCGAGATCGTCTCACTCCCCCACCGGCACCTGCCCCTCGACGACTGGGCCGCCCTCGCCGCGGGCAGCGTTCGCCGCGCCGCGGCCGAGGCGGCCGCGTTTGCGGATTGATCCGTCAGCGGGTGCGAGCGAAGCGGGCGACGGAGAAGCCGGCGAAGACAGCGAGGATCCCGGCGCACCAGGCGGCGCTGAGTCCGACCCAGTAGCCGGTCGTGTGGCCGATGCCGGCGGTGTCGGCGCCTCCGAGCATCAGACTGCGCACCGCATTGATGACCACGGTGACGGGTTGGTTGGACGCGACCGGCTGGAGCCATCCCGGCATCGACGAGACCGGCACGTACGCGCTCGAGACGAAGGCGAGTGGAACGACGAGCAGCGTCGACAGGCCTTGAGCCGCCTGCGCATTGCCGGCTGAGAGTCCCAGGCTGATGAACAGCCAGCTGAACGCGTAGCTCGCGACCACGATCACGCCGAAGGCAAGGACGACGGCCCCGACATCGGCGTGGGTGCGGAACCCGACGGCAAAGCCGAGCAGGGTGGTCACGAGGAGAACCCACGACGCAAGGACGACCTCGGCGACCGATCGCCCGGCGACGACAGCGATGCGAGGAATCGGCAACGAGCGGAGGCGGTCGTACACGCCTGATGCCGCGTCCTCGGCCACGCCGGCCGGCGCGTTCATCCCGGTCCACAGGAACGTGGTGGCCAAAAAGCCGGGAACGAGGAAGTCGACGTAGTCGACTCCGCTGCCGGTGTCGATGGCCCCACCGAAGATGTAGCGGAAGATGAACAGGAACAGGGCGCCCATGATCGTGGGCAGGATGAGGAGCTGCGGCGTTCGGAGGAACTGCAAGCCGGTCCGGCGGGCGGTCTGGCCGGTGGCGGCCAGGAACCCGGCGCCCGAGTCGGGCATGGACGGCGGTCCGACGAGCTGGGCGTCGGCGGGTGCGGTGGGTGTCGTGATGGTGGTCATGGGAGGCTCCCAGGTTCAGGCGGCGTCGGCGGCGGGATGGTCGCCGTGGTCGGGGCCGGACGGCCCGAGGGGCTGGCCGGTCAGGTTGAGGAACACCTCATCGAGCGACGGACGGCGCAGGCCGATGTCGTCGAGCGCGATCTGGCGCTCGTGGAGGAGGCGGACGACAGTCGTGAGCTGATCGGCACCGCCGTCGACGGCCGCCGACGCCCGCTGGATGTCGAGGTCGGAATGAGGCGTCTCGGCGGCCACCAGTGCAAGGATCTGTTCGACGATGGCCAGATCGCCGGCGGCGCGGGGACGGACTTCGATGACGTCGCGTCCGGCGCGATCCTTCAGCTCGTCGGGCGTGCCGGCGTCGATGACCCGGCCGCGATCGACGATCACCACCTGGCGGGCCAGTTGGTCGGCTTCCTCCAGGTACTGGGTCGTCAGCAGGACGTCCACGCCGTCGGCCACGAGCTCGCGGATCGCATCCCACAGTTCCCGTCGGCTCCGTGGGTCGAGGCCGGTCGTTGGCTCGTCGAGCAGCAGGAGACGAGGGCGTCCGACGAGGCTCGCGCCGAGATCCAGCCGCCGGCGCATCCCGCCGGAATAGGTGCGGACGAGACGATCGGCTGCATCGTCGAGGCCGAGTCGCTCCAGCACGCTCGCCGCCGCCTGGCGGGAAGCGCCGCGGTCGAGCCCGAAGAGGCGCGCCACGAACTCGAGGTTTTCCCGGCCCGTCATGGCCGGTTCGACGGAGGCGTACTGGCCCGCCAGCCCGATGATCTGGCGAACCCGGCGCGGCTCGCTCGCGACGTCGATGCCTGCGACCCGAAGCTCGCCGGCATCGGGGCGCAGCAGCGTGGCCACCGCGCTCACGAACGTGGTCTTGCCGGCGCCGTTCGGACCGAGGAGGGCGGTCACGTGGCCCGAGTCGGCGACGAGGTCGAGACCGGCCAGCGCCTCCACCTCGCCGAAACGCTTCGTCAAACCGCGAGCTTCGATGATGGGCGGCATGGAGGAACTCCTTCGTGGGTCGTCTGCAACTACGACGCACCTCCCCGTCGGAATGTGACTGCCGGCGGCGTGACACCCGCCACGCATGTCGCCGCGAGCGACCGCCCAACCGTCGCCTGAGGCCTGGGCCGCGCCGACCACTATGGTGGTCACCGCACCGGCAGCTCCGAAGGGGGACCTCGATGGCCGCAGATGGCGCGTACGACCTGAACTGGATCACGTCCGTCGATGACCACATCATCGAACCGCCGAATGTCTGGCAGGAGCGGGTGCCCGCCAAGTACAAGGACGTCGCGCCGCGTGTGATCGTCGACGACAAGGGCACCGAGGTATGGGCCTACGAGGACATCCGTCAGATGACCGGCGGCTTGGGCGCGAGCGCGGGGCGGCGCCCCGAGGAGATCACCGCCCTGGGCTTCCCGTACACCGAGATGCGCCCCGGCTGCTTCGACCCGAAGGCCCGCCTCCTCGACATGAACGAGGCCGGCATCCTCGCCACCCTCAACTTCCCGTCGTTCCCACGCTTCTGCGGGCAGACGTTCCTGGAGGCCAAGGACAAGGAGCTGGCCCTCATCTGCGTCAAGGCCTACAACGACTGGATGCTCGACGAGTGGTGCGCGACCGATCCCGGGCGGTACATCCCCCTCGGGATCATCCCGCTGTGGGACACCGGGCTCGCGGTGGAGGAGCTCGAGCGCATCCACACCAAGGGCGTGAACTCGATCTGCTTCTGCGAGAACTTCCAACCGCTGAAGCTCCCCACCATCCACACGGGCCATTGGGACCCTGTGTTGGCGGCGTGCAACGAGATGGAGATCGTGCTGTCGATCCACATCGGGTCGTCGTCCACCTTCCATCGCATCTCCGACGACTCTCCGTTCATGGCGAACTTCTCCCTCGGGATGATCCGGCCCGCCGGCTGCCTCATGGACTGGATCTTCAGCGGGCTGTTCCAGCGGTACCCCAAGATCAAGATCGCGTTGTCGGAAGGGTCCGTCGGCTGGATCCCGTGGGTCCTCGAACGAGCGCAGCAGGTGTGGACCACGCAGCGCTTCTGGGTCGAGAAGGGCGTTTCCCTCGGGAACGTCGGTCCGGTGCAGGACTACGACCGCACCATCGATCACGAGAAGATCGACGTCTACCGCGACTATCGCGACCACTTCTACGGGTGCTTCATCGACGACGCCACCGGGCTCAAGATGATCGACGTGGTGGGTGAGGACAACGTGATGATCGAGTGCGACTATCCGCACTCCGACACGACGTGGCCGTACAGCCTCAAGCTCGCCCACGAACGTCTCGACGCCGCCCACCTCACCGACGAGCAGAAGTTCAAGATCCTGCGCGGCAACGCCGAGAAGCTGTACCGCTTCACCCCTTCGGTGCCGCCTGACGTTCCCGGCCGCTAGCGCGCCAAGACGCCAGCGTGGCTTGGGTACGTCTCCAGGTCGGGGGGTGGCTGTGCGCTGGATTCGTGACAACGACCTCGAGCCTCGCTACCCGTTCTGGACCCGCGCCAACGTCAGTGAGGTTCTCCCCGAGCCGCCGTCGCCGCTGGGCTTCGACCTCGTGTGGGAGGGGGCGGCGCTCGCCGGCTGGCGTGACCTGTTCGTCCAACGATTCGGCATAGACGAGAGCGAACTCGATCCGGACCGCGTCGAAGCGCTTGGCATCTTCGGCGGCTACGCCTACCTCGGCGCCGCCTTGTTCCGAGTGTGGGGAGCGCGTATGCCGGGTCTCACGGCCACGGCCATCGACGACTTCTACTTCGGCGGCCACCCGGGTGTCCCGCCGTACGTGCCCGAGGAGTGGCACACCAACGCCCGCAGCACCGAGATCATGGGCCGCTGGATGCAGTGGGCGACCGTCGACCTCGATCAGAGCGAGTTGGAACGGGACCGCATCGAGTCGCTTCAGATCCGGCGGGCCCGACCTGACTTCTCGCAACTCTCCGACGAGGCGCTCCTTGGCTATGCCGTCGGCCTTCGGCCGATCATCCGGCGCCTGTTCCACCAGCACATCAACCAGACCGCGGCTGCCTCGTTCGGCCCCGGCATCATCTCCGGCGTCTGCGCCGCGATGGGAAAGGAGGAGTGGGCCCTCCGTCTGGTGGCGGCCCTTGGCGATGTGGAGTCGGCCTCGCCATCGTTCGCCATGTGGCAGTTGTCGCGCCAAGTTCGCCGCTCGAATCGACTGACGTCGATGTTCGATGCCGGCCCAGTTGGCCTGTACCAACGGATGCGGGCGTCGGACGAGGGGACAGTTGTGCCGTTCGTGGCCGCCTTCGACACCTTCCTGGCCGAATTCGGCGCGAGAGGCACCAACGAGTGGGACCTCAGCGCGCCCGTCTGGGAGTTGGCGCCCGATGCCGCCCTGGCCGCGATCGACCGCCTCCGCCTGGCCGACGACGACGCGTCGCCGCTCGACGAGCACGCCGCGCTCGAGGCCGAGCGACGCCGCATCGAGGCCCAGGTGCGCGCCGCCCTGATCGACAATACCGAAGCCCTCAGCACGTTCGAGGTGGGCTTGCGTTCGGCCGCCACCTTCATTCCCGGCCGAGAACGATCGAAGACGACGATCGTGCGCGTGATCCACGAGGCCCGGCTGGCGACAATCGAGCTCGGCCGCCGCGCCGCCATGCGAGGAACGCTCGAGCGCCCCGCCGACGTCTACATGCTGTTCGTCGACGAACTCACTGAACTCGTCGCGGGAAACCTCCCGGACGCGCACGCTCTGGTCGCCCCCCGTATCGAGCACCGCGCCTGGCTCGCATCGCTCGAGCCTCCCTTCATCATCAACGGCGAGGCCCCGCCCAACAGCACCTGGCCCTTGCGCGCCGCCCAGCAGTCCAAACCGGTGATCGCCGGTGACGTCATCACCGGCGTCCCCGGCTCACCCGGGCAAGCGCAGGGCCGCGCCCGCGTCATCACCGACCCTGGCCGACCGGGAGCGCTCGCGCCCGGTGACATTCTGATCGCCCCGGTCACCGATCCGTCGTGGACGCCCCTGTTCGTCGTGGCCGGGGCGGTGATCGTCGACGTCGGTGCTCTGCTCAGTCACGCCATCATCGTCAGCCGCGAGCTCGGCATTCCGTGCGTCGTGTCGACGGTCGACGCCACCAAGCGCATTCCCGACGACACGCTCCTAGCCGTCGACGGCGACAACGGTCTCGTGACGATCCTCGACGTTCCCTGCGTAGCGGAACCAACATGACCCGAACGAGTCGGCGTGGTCCGACAGCCGGATCGGTGTCGGAGCCGACTGGGAAGAGGAGATCGACGCCGAGCTGACGGCGGCCAAAGTTGCCGTCGCTCTCGTCAGCGCCTCGTTCCTTGCTTCGAAGTACATCTGGGAGCGAGAGATGCCCCTCATCGTCGCCCACACGAAGACCGGGATGCAGCTCCTGCCGCTGATCGTCCGACCATGTGCGTCGGCGAGGTTGGATACCGAGGCGAGACCCACCGCGTTGAGGGAGAACTGTCGA
>DASXAI010000739.1:0-4532 GCA_036406775.1 Acidimicrobiales bacterium | reverse complement strand
GGCGGGGCCGTCGGCGACCGGGTGCTGCTGTGGGCCATCCCGCACCCGGATCTGGTCCGCTCGGCCGAGGTGGTGGCCGCGGGTGCCGTCGGCCGCCCGCCGCCGCACCTGATCTGGGCGCCGGTCGCCGACTACGACGGGTTCGACACCGCCCGTGGCACCATCGCCTATTCCGTGCTCAACAGCCACGCCGGGCTGCACGAGCGGTGGGGACTGACGTCCGACGACGTCGAACGGTTGCGCACCGTGCTCGTCACCGAAGGCAACCTGGCCGCCAGCGCCCTCGTGCCCGAGCACGCCGTGCCCGACCTCGTCCTGTCGGCCGCCGACGTCGACGGCGCCGCCGCCCTGGCCTCCGGCATCCGCGCCCACTCCATCGCGGTCCGGGCCACCTCGGCCGCCGCCGTGGCCGGCGCCGTCGCCTGGGCCCGTCGCGTCCTCGCCGCATGCGGATAGGCGTCTCGCCGTTCGCGTCCACCCGTGACGGGGCGCGCGCGGTGGCGGCGGCCGCCGTCGAGGGTGGCATCGACACGATCTGGCTCGGCGACGGGCTCCTCGAGGTCGACGCCTTCCCGATGTGGTCGGGCGGGCTGGAGCCGTTCGTCGAGCTGGCGTACTTCGCCGGCCGTCATCCGGGGATCAGGGTGGCGCTCGGCGCCGCCGTGCTCCCGCTGCGCGACGTGCAGTGGGTGGCCAAGCAGGCGGCGACGCTCGATCAGCTCACCGAGGGAAACTTCGTGCTCGCCGTCACGCCCGGCTTCTGGGCGCGGGAGTTCGCCTACCGGGGGCTGGTGTTCGAGGAGCGAGGCCGGCGCTTCGAGGAGCTCGTCGGCGCGTTGCGGGGCGCGTGGTCGGTGCCGGTATCCACCGACGATCGGTTGTCGCCCGCGCCGTTCACGCCGGGCGGGCCGCCGCTGTGGTACGCGGGAGGACGGGCCACCTTCGAGCGGGCCCTGCGCGACGGCGTCCCGTACCAGGCGCCACCGACGCCGCCGGACCAGTTGCGCGAGCTGGCGGGCGAGTGGTTCGACCGCGGCGGCACCGACCTGGCGGTGCGCATCTCCCTCGAGTTCGGGGAGCGCGTGGCGACGTCTGGCGACGTGCTGCGGGGGCCGGCGCCCTACTTGCTCGAGCAGCTCGTGCTGTACCGCGCCATCGGCGTGGCCGACGTCTCGATCATGCCGGGCCGCGACGACGCCACGTCACTGCGCACGGTCGACGTCCTCGCGTCAGAAGTCCTGCCCCGCTTCACGCGGATGTGACGGTTTTCTACAACTGTTGTCGATTTCCGTCACTTCGGCGGGAAGGGTCAATGCATGATCATGCCACCGGTCACGTTCATGGCCTGGCCGGTGCAGTAGTCGCCGTCGGACGACGCGAGGAACAGCGCCATCGCCGCCACGTCCTCGGGCGAGGCGAGCCGCCCGAGCGGTGACTTGGCCGACCACGCCGCCACCATCTCCGGCGTGCGCGTGGCCGCGCCCATCTCGGTGAGCACGTAGCCCGGGCAGATGCAGTTCACCGTGATTCCGAACGGCCCGAGCTCCATCGCCGCGACCCGGGTCAGCTCGATCACCGCCGCCTTCGACGACGCGTAGTGAGCCTGGCCCGGCGACCCCACCTTGCCGCCCATGCTGGCCATGTTGACGATCTTGCCGCCGCCCGCCTCGCGCAGGTACGGCACGGCGGCCTGGATCGTGCACAGCATCGACCGCACGTTCACGGCGAAGGTGCGGTCCCAGTCGTCGGGCGTGATCTCCAGGAGCGGGGCCATGAGAAGGATGCCGGCGTTGTTCACGAGGATGTCGAGGCCGCCGAGCGCCGCCGCCGCCTCATCGACCGCGGCGCGGGCCTGCGCCGCGTCGGCCAGATCGGCCACGACCTTTGCCGCATCCAACGTGCAGGCGGCGTCCTTCACACGGTCGGCGTCGACATCCACCAGCGCCACCGCCGCGCCTTCATCCGTGAAACGACGAGCGATGGCGTAGCCGATACCGCGCGCCGCGCCCGTCACGACGGCTCGCCGGCTCGCGAGACGCGTCACGCTGCGACGAGGTGACCGCGGTGGATCACGATGCGCCCGGCCGGCGCGGTGGCGATCGCCTCCCGCACGGAGCCCGCCCGCACGGCCACCAGCTCGGCGGGCGCACCGGGTGCGACCTCGACCGGCTCGAGGCCCATGGCGTCCCGGCTGGCCGCCGACACGGCGTGATAGGCCTCGTCGGGCGTGAGATGGCCGGCCATCACGAGGAGGGCGGCTGTCTCGAACGGGTCGCCTCGGCCCACGATGTTGAACGGGTCCTGCAGGTTGTCGGCCCCGCCGGCCACGGTGGCGCCGGCGTCGAGCAGGGCACGGATGGCGGTGAGGCCTCGCGGCGTCGCCGTCCGCAGGCCGCGGCCCTGGAGGTAGAGGTTGGTCTGCGGCAGGGTCACGACGGCCACACCGGCGGCGGCCACGCGGTCGCACACGTCGCGCTGGGTGGCATCGTCCTGGACGCCGAGGCTGACGCAGTGGCTGGCCGTCACCCGGTGCGGGAAGCCCGTCTTCACCACGAAGTCGGCGATGTCCGGCAGTTGCAGCATCGCCGGCTCGAGCGTCTCGTCGGTGTGGAGGTCCACCGGATGCCCGTGGGCGGCGGCCAGTTCGAGGGCGTGCTCGATGGCCGCCATCGGTTCGGCCTCGAGGTGAGGACAACCACCGACGACATCGGCGCCCACCTCGACCGCCTCGTCGAGGGCGGCGCGGTTGCCGACGCCGAGCTCGCCGGTGGACGGCACGCTGTTGAGGGCGACGATCTGGAGGTCGACGGCGTCCTCGACGGCGTGCCGGGTGCGGACCAGCGCCTCGATGCCCCGCGTGCCGATGTCGACACCGACATCGACGTGGGTGCGAATGGCCGTGACGCCATTGGCGGCGAGCATGCGGACGGCGCGCTCGGCCCGCTCGGCGATGTCGTCGACGGTGAGGGTGGGCCGATACGCGAGCCACGCCTTGATGGCACCGAGGAGGTCGCCGGCCGGGTTCGGCACGCGGTCGGCCGTCAACGCCTTGTCGAGGTGGGCGTGGGGCTCGGCCGGCGCCGGCAGCAGGAGGTGGCCGTCGAGATCGACGACGGCTTCACCCTCGGCCGGCGTGAGGTGGTCTGCGACCGCGGCGATGCGGTCGCCGGCGAGGCGCACGTCGACGCGGCGCCCGTCGGCCAGCGTGGCGCGAGTGAGGAGCATCAGGAGGCGGGAAGGGGACGGCGGTCCATCGCTTCCCCGAGGCGCGGCATGACCTCCTCGGCGACGAGATGAATCTGCTCGTCGATCTGCTCGCGGGTGAGCCCCGGCAGGTCGAAGAAGATGCACAGATGCTCGAGACCCACGAGGTCGCGGTAGAAGCCGAGCACGTCGACGACGTCGTCGATCGAGCCGATGGCCATGATGCGCTGGGCGTTGGAATCCTCGAGCGTGGGTTGGAAGCCGAACGGCACCTTGGCGCCGTCGGGCGTGCGGTACGACGAGAACCGGCCGTACGGCGCGAGGAACTTGGTGAACTCGTCGTGACCGGCGCGGCCGCGGGCGATGGCTTCTTCGCGAGTACGGGCGGCGTGGATGTTGAAGACGAGGCAGCGGTCGGCGCCGCGGCGCGCGACAGGCTTTCCGGTCTCGGCGCGCAGCGCCTCGTAGCGGTCCCACTTCTGCTGCAGGCTCTCCGGGTGCTGCAGCCAGTAGACGGCCTTGTGCCCCGCCCGCGGCACGTACTCGATCGTCTCCGGTGAGGTCACCGGCTGGTAGACGTCGATCGGGCGCGTCGGCTTCGGGATGAGCGTGAGGTCGTTGACGTACGTGCCGCGGTCGGGGACATCGTCAGGCGGGAACACGAAGTGCTTGCCCCGGTAGGAGAAGCGCTCGTTGTTCCACGCCAGCTTGATGACCTCCATCGCCTCTTCGAACGTCTCGCGGTTGATGCGGTCGTGCTCGGCCGACATGTCGTTGTCGCCGGACGCCACGACGGTGCCGAGCGCCCACGCCTCGCGGGGCACGGTGCCACGACCCACGCCGAACTCCATGCGGCCGCCGGTGAGGACGTCGGCCAAGGCGAAGTCCTCGGCGAGCCGCAGCGGATGCCACTGCGGCACCACGTTGAACATCTGGCCGAAGCGCAACTGGCGGGTGCGGGCGGCGGCGTGCACGCCGAACATGATGAGGTTGGGCAGGACCTCGTAGCCCTCGTACTGGAAGTGGTGCTCGGTGAGCCACATCGTGTCGTAGCCCAGCCCGTCGGCCGTCTCGGCCCAGTGCAGCATGTTGTCGTAGCAGGCGATCACGTCGGCGTTGCCGTACCGCCGGGACGTGGGTGCCACGCTCGGGTCGCCGGCGTCGGGCATCGGCACCGTGCCGAAGAAGTTCGTGTCGACACGCATGGGTGCAGGCTACTTCCACGCGGTTTTCGCGCGCCGAATGTGTCGTAAAGCGCGCTCAGGCTCGTCAGAACCCCAGGGCGGCGCCGAGGCGGGCCCGGGGGTCGGCGGCGCCGGCGAGGACGC
>DASXAI010000738.1:0-5024 GCA_036406775.1 Acidimicrobiales bacterium | reverse complement strand
ATTTCGCACACGCGCAAGCAACGATCGTGGACGCAAGGGATCTGGCTCGGACGGGTCGAGGACGACGACGACGTCGCAACTGCGGAGTAACCGAACGAGACTTAGATCGAGGCGCCAGTCATACCATTTCAGTTGCGCGTCGTCGACGACAACGAAGCCGACTGACGACAACGCCGACGCAAGTGGCCTTATAAGAGCAGCATGGCTGAGGTAGCTGTACGATATGAAGACGCGTGCGCCTTGAGCCGACGCAGTAGTGACGGCCATCAGCATAGCTTGGCAGCTCGCGCCAACGGCAAAGCGATCCCGCCGCAGAAGTCGCGGTCGAACCGCTCCGTCCCTCATCGACCTTGGCGCGCGGGTCGTCGGCGCCACCGCTAACGGCCCGAACCGTTGCGGCCTCGATGGCCAGCTACTATGCTATTCTTACGCATAGATGGGACGGTTCGCATGATCGTCGACGCCTGGAGCAACCTCAGATCGCCGGAGGCCACCAAAGTGTGGGCCACCCACCCCCAACTCCAGCGGGTGACGGCGAAGGCCGGGTCAACAGTCGCGGCGACGACCGAACGGACCGTCGACGATGTCGTGGCGGAACTCGACGCGTGCGGGGCGGACCTGGCGATCGTCAGTGGCCTCGCTGGATCCGGCTCGTACCGGCCCACCTTCAACTACACCGTCGACGAAGTGCTCGCCGACTGCGCCGGCCGTACTGATCGGGTCCGGGCGTCGTTCAAGCTCGAGGGCCTGGCCAGCATCAGCGAGGTGTGCCGCCACATCGAGCGGATCCACGACGACCCAGCTCTCGCCGTTGTGCGGGTCGTCCCCTCAACGCTCAAAGAGCCCTTTGACTCGCGCCGCTTCTATCCCATCTACGAACGGTGCGAGGCGTTCGCTCTGGCGGTCTCGATCAATGTCGGCGTCGGCGCTCCGGGCGCGCCGGCAGCGTGGCAGGATCCCTCCAGCCTGGACCTCGTCCTCATCGACTTCCCGGAACTGGTCGTGATCGCCGCCCACGGCGGCCACCCGTGGGAGAGTCTCCTGATTCGCTTCATGAGGACCTACGACAACCTGTACCTCAGCAACTCGGGAGGCCTCGCCAAATACCTCGACCCGGCGGTGGTTCGATACATGGACTCGTCGACCGGCAACACGCGCGTCGTCTTTGCGACCGACGCACCCCAGCTCCCCCTGGCCCGAGCGCTGGAGTCGGCCCGGCAGCTCCCGATCAGCGACGAGGCCATGGAGAACTTCCTGGGCGAGAACGCTCGGCGGATCTTCCGGTTGGACAAAGCGTCTGGTCAGCGGGGGCCCAGGTGAGCGCCCTGGACGGCCGACCGGTCATCGAGATCGACCGGCAGTCGATTGCGGGTCCGGTCGCAGGACCTGCTCGACAAGCGGTGACGGGGTGGTAGGCGCCGGACCGGACGCGGCCGGACTCGAGGATCGCTTCAGCCTCCTCGATGCCCGGCTGGCCGAGGACTTCCACGGCGTCATGGGAGAACTCCGCCGCCACTGCCCCGTACCCCACAGCCCCGACTACGCCGGCTATTGGGTGCTGACCAAGTACGACGACGTCCGCCTCGCGGCCCGCGACTGGAAGACGTTTTCCTCGGCCGACGGGGTCCGACCGCACATGCACGGCTCGTCCAGCCCGCTGACCCTGCCGGAAGAGTCTGACCCGCCCGTCCACGATCTCTGGCGGCACATTCTCAATCCCTACTTCTCGCCAGGGGCGGTCGGGGCCCTGCTGCCAGCTATCGCCCGCATCGCCGACGAGCTCCTCGACGAGGCTTCGTCGATGTCCGAGGTGGATCTCGCCGACGCCTTTGCTCGGCCGCTGCCGCTGCGCGTCATCTTCGAGCAGGTCCTGGATCTACCGGCGGACATGGCGGTCGAGTGTCGGATCCTTGCCGACCGCGCCGTCTTCGGTGTCGACGTCAACCAGTCGGTGGCGGCCGCCAAGGCGCTGCACGACGTGGCCTGTCAGGTGATCACCGCGGCGGGGCCCGACACACCGGGCAGCCCGATCGTCGAAGCCCTGCGCGTCGCGACGATCGACGGTCAGCCCGCGAAGCTGGCCGACAAGTCGTCAGTGCTGATGCTGCTGATCATGGCCGGCCTCGAGACGACGACCAACCTGATCAACGGTGCCCTCTGGCGCCTCGCCGAGGATCCCGCGGTTTTTGGCCGGTTGCAGGCCGACCCCAGCATCATCCCGAGCGCCGTCGAGGAGTTCGTCCGCCACGAGGGAGTGGTGGCGTTCATGGGCCGGCGTCTGACTCGCGACATCGAAGTGCGAGGCCGGCAGTTGGCGAAGGGCGAGTGGGTGATGCTGTCATTCGCGTCGGCGAACCGCGATAGCGAGGAGTTCGACGACGCCGACACCTTCGACATCGAGCGCTCCGGCAACCGCCACATCGGTTTTGGCGCCGGCATCCACCGATGCCTCGGCTCTCATCTGGCCCGGGCTGAGATGATTGTGGCTCTCGAGCGGTTCGTGGCCCGGGTGGCCGAGATGCATCTGGTTCCCGGCGCACGTCCGGCCTACTCGCTACGCATTGCTCGCGGCCTGCGATCAGTGCCCACGGTGGTCCGCTGGGTCTGAACGCGGGGCGGCCGCTGTCGAAGGCGGCGTCGGGGAGCGAGTTCGCGGGACCGTGCCGCGACAGGACTCAGCGTCGGATATCGGGCCGGAATCCAGGCGTCAGCGGGTCGAACCGGGGCGCGCGCCGTTCGCGGAAGCTCACTGCGCCCTCCCTGGCGTCGGGCATCCAGAGGAGGCGGGGGCCAGCCGTCTGGAACTCCGCCCACGACTCGGCGAAGTTTCGGGAGGCGTCGGCCCAGACCTGGAAGCGGATGGTGGCCATTGAGGCAGGGGAGCAGTACTCCGCCATCTGCCGTGCGTACGCCTGGGCGTCGGCGAGGACCTGGTCGGTGTCGGAAACGAAGTTGGCGAGCCCGAGTCGGTGGGCCTCGTCGCCCGTGATCTTGCGGGCCGTGAGCAATAGGTCGAGTGCGTTCGAGAATCCGACGATGCGAGGCAGGAGCCACGACATGCCGTACTCGGCGGCGAGCCCGCGCCGCGCCCAGGCGGTCGAGATGACCGCGTCGTGCGCTGCGAAGCGCACGTCACAGAACAGCGCCTGCACGAGGCCACCGCCTGCGCACTGCCCGGCGATGGCGGCGATCAGCGGCTTGGGGAACACCACCTGCGGGTAGGGCGGGCGAGGCGGATCATGGGGACTCGGGTTGCCCTCGGCGGCCGCGATCAGCTTCACGATGTCCGCGCCGGGGCAGAACGTGCCGCCGGCCCCTGTGATGACGACGACCCGCACGGCGGGGTCGTCGGCGGCGGCGGCGAGGGCGGCGAAGTACTCCGCCTCCATGTCGTGGCTCCACGCGTTCCGCCCTTCGGGCCGGTGAAACCGCAGTGTCAGCACTCCCCGGTCGGGGGGATCGACGAGAACGAGGGGTTGCGTTTGGTCCTTCACAATGCCTCGGTTCGAGAGAAGTAGGCGATCTGCTCTTCGATGGTCTCGAACCGCTCCTGCTTGGGGCCCCGGCGCAGCCAACCCCCGCCGTCGATGGTGAGCACCTCACCGGTGACGAAACCGGCGTAGTCCGAGAGCAGGTATGCGACCGCCCAGGCCAGCTCGCGGGCGTCGCCGGCCCGACCGATGGGCACCGTCTCCTCTGCCCGCCGGCGGGCGGCGGCGACGTTTTCGGTGGGGAAGAGGGCCTGGAGCACCGTCGGGTTCGGGATCAAGCCGGGGCACACGGCGTTCACGCGGATGCCGCGCCGAGCCCACTCCACCGCCAGCGATTTGGTGAGCGCCAGGACACCGGCCTTTGCCGCCGCCGAGTGACAGGTCCCAGGCCCACCCGTCCAGGCGCTCGACGCACCGATATTGACGATCGATCCGGGTCGATCGGCGGTCACGAGGCGGACGGCCGCGGCGCGAGAAACGTGAAAGGTGCCGTTGAGCACGATGTCCACTACTGTCTTGAACGCCCGCGGACTCATCTCGAGGGCCGGCATGCGGAAGTTGCCGGCGGCGTTGTTGACGACGAGCTGCGCCGGCCGACCCCACCGCTCCTCCCCTCGATCGAGGGCCACTTCGACGGCGTCTGGGTCACGGATGTCGACTTCGACGCCGATGGCGCTCGCGCCGACGGCCGTCACCGCCTCGACGCCGTGATCGATGTGTTCCCGTCGCCGCGACGCCACGATCACGTCGGCGCCGAGCCGGCCCAGCTCGGTGGCGATGGCCAAGCCGAGCCCCGTGCCGCCGCCCGTGACGATGGCGGTGCGATCGGTGAACGTTGCCTCAGGCAGCATGCTCACGCCCCCTGCCCGGTGACGGTGACGTCCCAACCTGAAGCCGAGGATGCCAGCCCCGGTCTCGAGCGCCGGTCGATGGATACTAGACGAATAGTACGCATAGAATCGAGCTATGACAACTCCAGCCGGTCGAGGGGAGGACACAGGGATGCCGCTTTCGCTGGACAAGGCCGTGCTGGTGACGGGCGGCTCGCGAGGCATAGGCAAGGGCATCGCGAAGGCGTTCGCTGCCGCGGGCTGCCGCGTCATGATCACCTCGCGCAAGGCCGATGTTCTGGCTGCCGCGACCCGGGAGATCGGCGGCGCCGTTGATTTTGTCGCCGGGAACGCCGGGGTTCCCGATGACATCGCGGCGTGCGTGGCCGTCACGATGGAGCGGTTCGGCGCGGTCGACGTGCTGGTGAACAACGCCTTCACGAGCCCGTACCAAGGTCCGCTCGTCGATGTCGACCTCGCGCGGCTCGCCAAGACGCTGGACGTGAATCTGATCGGACCGCTGGTCTGGATCCAGGAGTGCTGGACCGCCCACATGGCCCGCGCCGGCGGAACGGTCATCAACGTCTCCAGTGGCGCCGCCGAGAGCTACGGGACGGCCGCCGGCCCATACGGGCTGTCGAAGGCCGGCCTCAACTACCTCACCCGCCACCTGGCCGTCGAGCTCGCGCCCGGTGTCCGGGTG
>DASXAI010000737.1:0-5143 GCA_036406775.1 Acidimicrobiales bacterium | reverse complement strand
GTGGCTCCCCGACGACGTGGCCGCTGCCATCGGCGCCCAGGCCGGAGACACCGTGACGGTGGGCGTCGAGGGCCAGACGACGAGCGAGCACGTCGTGGGCGTCTACCCGAGCCTCGTCAACCACGGGTTCGACTCGTACTGGTGCACGTTGCGCGGCACGCTGGGCACGAGCACGGTGTTCAACGACGGCATCCCGCCGCCCCTCGTGATCACCGACGAAGCACGCGCCCAGGGCCTGGCGGCGCGGTTCGGCCTGCGGCAGTTGGCCTACCGGGTCGAGGCGCCGCTGGCCGCCATCCCGCGCACGCTCACCGAGGCTCGAGCGGCGACGGCGCGATTCGACCGCGTCGACGCCGCCATCCCGTCGTTCTCGTCCACCGGCGGCCCGGCGAGCTACACCGTCCCGAGCCGGCTGCGCTACGTCACGAACCGCGCCGCGGCCATCCGCACGTCGGTCGCCGGGGCGGTCATGCCCATGGCCATCGTGAGCGGACTGGTCGCCCTCGGTCTCGTGTGTGGCGTCACGGGCGCGTGGCTCGATCGCCGGCGCACGGAGGTGCGCCTGCTGTGGATCCGCGGCGTCTCGCCGTGGCTCATCGGCCTGAAAGCCGTCCTGGAGATGTTCGTCCCGCTCGTGGTGGGCGTGGCCGCCGGCGCCGGGCTGGCCCTCGGCCTCATTCGCGTCCTGGGGCCGAGTCCTCGATTCGACGCCGGCGCCACCGCGACGGCGGCGTGGTGGGCACTCGGCGCGCTCGCCTTGGCGGTCGCGGCGATCGCCTCGACCGTCGTCGTCCGGCTGCGCTCCGGGCTGGAGCGGGTCGGCGTGCGCCGCCGCCTACCCGTCCCGATCCTCTGGGAGATCCCCGTCCTCCTGCTGGCCGCCTGGTCGTTGCACCGATTCAACGAGAAGGGGCTGCCGACGGTGGAGGGGGCCACGTTGCCGCCGGTCGACGTGCTCTCGCTGCTGTTCCCACTGTTGTTCCTGGCCGGCGCCCTCGGTCTGGCGGCCCGCCTGTTGCGAGTCGTCCTCTCGTTGACCCGGCGGGTCGGCGAGCGCTGGCCGATCTCGTGGTACCTCGCCGTGCGCCGCCTCGCCCACGAGCGCGGCGCCGTCCTCGTGTTGGCGGGCCTGGCCGCCATGGCCGTCGGCGTCGTCGTCTACGGCAACGGGCTCGTGCGCTCGACCAACGCGACCGTCGCGGCCAAGAGCGGCGTCAGCCTCGGGGCGTCGAGCGTGGCGGTGCGCTACGGCAGCGGCGACGGTGTACCGGCGGCCCTCGCCGGCCGGGCCACCCAGATCCGCTTGGAGAACAACGCGATCTATGGCGACGGCCGGCTCGATCTGCTCGTCGTCGATCCGTCCACCTTCGCCGACGGTGCGTACTGGGACGCCAGCCTCAACCGGCGGTCGCTCTCCGCCCTTCTGCAGGAACTGTCGACGCCCACGCCCGACGGCAGCGTGCCGGCCATCGCCGTCAACGGTCAGGTGCCCGAGACGGCGCCGATCTCACCGAGCAACCGGCCGCAGTACACCGCAACCATCCGCGTCGTCGACACCATCCCCGTGTTCCCGGGGGTCGCGCCGGGGTCGCCCATGTTGGTCGTGGCCAAGGACCGCCTCGGGGCGATGGAGCCGATCCTGAATCGCGTGGTGTGGACGAGCGCGTCAGAAGACGAGGTGCGCCGCGTGGCGGCGACCGACAACCGCCCCATCGTCTACCTCGTCACCTCCGAGCAGATCACCGACTCCAGCCCGGCGTTGCCCATCGTGTGGACGTTCTCGTTCGTGCAGGCCCTCGGGGTGCTGGTCGGCGTGCTCGCCATCGTGGCCCTCGTCGCCTATGTCGACGGGCGCCAGCGCGCTCGATCGGTGGCCACGGCCCTGCTGGCGCGGATGGGCCTCTCGGCCCGGCGGCACTGGCGCAGCCTGGTAGCCGAACTGGCGTCGCTCGCCGTGGTGGCGGTGGTGCTCGGGGCCGTGTTCGGTTGGATCGCAGTGACCGCCGTGCACGCCCATCTCGATCCCATCCCGGACCGGTTCCCGGCGCCGCTGCTGCGGTTCCCGCTGGTGGCCGTGGTCGGTGTGGCGGCGCTGGCGGCGGTCACCGTGCTGGCCGGCTCGGCGCTGGCGCAACGGGCCGCGGCCGATGTCAACCTCGGAGAGGCGCTCCGTGAAGACGTCTGAGGCGCCGGCCGCCCGGGCCGCGTGGGTCGTGAAGGAGTACCGGCTGCCTACTGGCATCGTCGCCGCCCTCGCCGGCGTCGACCTCACTGTGCCAGCAGGCCAGTTGACGGTGGTGGCCGGACCGTCGGGCTCGGGCAAGTCGACGCTCCTGCGTCTCCTCGCGCTGGTGGAACGGCCGACGGCGGGCCGGATCGAAGTCGATGGCCGCGACACCAGCAAGCTGTCGGCCGGGGCCAGACGGCGGCTGCGGCGCCGGCGCATCTCGTACGTCTTCCAGCGGCCGACCGACAACCTCGTCGAGTACCTGCCAGCCGTCGAACACTTGCCGTTGGCGGCACGGCTGCGCGGCGTCGACTGCGCTGATCCGATCGCCGTGCTCGACCGAGTCGGCCTGGCGGGGCGCGCCGACCACCTCCCGTTCCGCCTGTCGGGCGGCGAACAGCAGCGTCTCGCCTTCGCCGCCGCCATGGCCAGCGGCGCCGGTCTGGTCGTCGCGGACGAGCCCACGGCCCAGCTCGACTCGGCCTCGGCCCGCTCCGTGGTGGCCGCCCTCCGCACCCTCGTCGACGACGGCGCAACCGTGCTGGCGTGCTCGCACGACGCCGTCGTCATCGACGCCGCCGACCAAGTCGTGCGGCTGGCCTCAGGATCGGTGGCGGTGGCGTGAACGTCCTCGTTGCCACCGAGCTCGAGAAGACCTACCGGCCCGTGTGGCCCGGCGTCGATCCGTCCGAGGTGCCGCCGATCCACGCCGTGAGCGGCGTCTCGCTGAGCTTGGTGGCGGGGGAGATCACCGTGTTGGCCGGTCCGTCCGGCTCCGGGAAGACGACGCTCGTCAATCTGCTCGCCGGGTTCGAGGATCCGGACGCGGGCGCCGTGCACTGGCCACGCGACGCCAGCCGTCCGTCGTGGTCCGACCTCGCCGTCGTGCCCCAGGCGCTCGGACTGCTCGATGAGCTGACGCTGGCCGAGAACGTTCGGCTGCCGCTGCGCCTCCGCGACGGCCGGGTCGACGCCGGTACCCGGGCGCGAGTCGAGGAGGTCCTCGACGCGCTGGGCGTGGGCCACGTCGGGGGGCACCAGCCGGGCGAGGCGAGCCTGGGCGAGCAGCAGCGAGGTGCCATCGCCCGGGCGCTCGTCGTCGAGCCCACCGTGCTGCTGCTCGACGAGCCGACAGCGCACCAGGACGCGGCGTCGAAGAAGCGGATCGTCGACGCTGTCACGGCCGCCGCCCGGTCCGGCACTGCGGTGCTGGCGGCCACCCACGACCCGGCCGTGCTCGACATCGCCGACCGCCGGATCCGCATGGCCGACGGCCGGTTACGGTGACGTCATGGCCATGGTGACGACGTTCGTGCTGATCAGCGCCCGGCCCGAGCGCATCGCCGCCCTGGCCGAGGAGCTCGCCGACCTCGACGACGTCTCGGAGGTGTACTCCGTCGCCGGCGACTTCGATCTCGTCGCCGTGGTACGGGTCCGCCAGCACGAGGACCTGGCCGACGTCGTGACGAAGCACATCGCCACGCTCGACGGCATCGTGCACACCCACACGCTGGTGGCGTTCCGTGCGTACAGCCGTCGCGACCTCGAGGCGATGTGGGCCATCGGCGCTGATTAGCGCGCGGTCCCTGCTCGCGAGGGACCCTCCGATAGCCTCGACGTGATGACGGATCGGCCTCTGCGCCTGCGGTTCGCGCCGTCACCCACCGGGTACTTCCACGTCGGCGGGGCGCGCACCGCGCTCTACAACCGGATCCTGGCCACCCAGCACGGCGGCACGCTGATCCTGCGCATCGAGGACACCGACGCCGAACGGAACCGGCCGGAGTGGACGCAGGGGATCATGGACGCCCTGCGTTGGATCGGCGCCGAGTGGGACGAGGGTCCCTACTTCCAGAGCGAGCGCGCCGGTCTCCACCGCCAGGCGGCGGAGCGGCTCTACGCCGACAGGCTGGCCTACTACTGCGACTGCACACGGGAGCAGATCGACGGCCGTACGAGAGGCAACGCCACGCCCGGGTACGACGGCTTCTGCCGCGACCGGGGTCTCGGACCGGGCCCAGGGCGAGCCTTGCGGTTCCGGACGCCGCGGGAAGGCACCACCACCGTCGTCGATCTCATCCGGGGCACTCCGACGTTCGAGAACCGGTTGATCGAGGACTTCGTCATCCAGCGGGGCGACGGCAGCGCCACCTTCATCCTCGCCAACGTCGTCGACGACATGGACATGAAGGTGAGCCATGTCATTCGGGGCGAGGAGCACCTGCCCAACACGCCCAAGGCGCTGCTGTTGTGGGAGGCGCTCGGAGGCGGCGAGCCGCCGGTGTGGGGTCACGTGCCGGTGCTCGTCAACGAGAAGCGCCAGAAGCTGTCGAAGCGCCGCGACAAGGTGGCGCTCGAGTCGTATCGCGACGAGGGCTATCTCGCCGACGCCATGCGCAACTACCTGATGACGCTCGGCTGGGCCCCGCCGGGCGACCGCGAGATCGTGCCGTGGGAGGTCATCCTCGACACCTTCCGCATCGAGGACGTCAACTCGGCCCCCGCCTTCTTCGACGAGAAGAAGCTGCTCGCCTTCAACGACGAGTACATCCGGGCCTTGCCGGTCGATCGCTTCATCGCCGAGTGCGAACCGTGGCTAATATCGCCGGCCGCCCCGTGGGCGCCGGACTCGTTCGACCTTGGGGTGTTCGCGGTGGCGGCGCCGTTGGTGCAGGAGCGGTGCAAGGTCCTGGCGGCCGTGCCCGGGTACGTCGACTTCCTGTTCCTCGACGACGCGCCCGACGACCCGGCGTCGTGGACCAAGGCGATGACGGGCGACGCCCCTGCCATCCTGGACGCCGCCATCGCCGCCTACGAGTCGTGCCCGTGGGACGCCGCCGTTTTGAAGGAGGCGTTGGAGGAGATCGGGGCCGCGCTCGGGCTCAAGCTGGCCAAGGCCCAGGCGCCAGTGCGGGT
>DASXAI010000736.1:0-5645 GCA_036406775.1 Acidimicrobiales bacterium | reverse complement strand
GCCGATCCCTCGTTGCACTTCCGGATCGGCAACGTGGCCTTCGGCTACATGGGCACGTTGCTGTTGCGCCTCGTCGAGGACCACAAGGCCACCCTGGATGACCCCGTCAGCAAGTGGCTACCCGACACCGACCTGCCATCGGCCGACAAAGTCACGCTGCGCATGCTGGTCCAGAACACGTCGGGCTACCCGGACTACATCGGCAACGACGGCTTCGAGAAGCCGTTCGAGGTCAATCCGTTCGCGCCGTGGACCCCCCAGCAGCTCATCGACATCGGGCTCTCGATCCCGCCCTACTACGCGCCCGGAACGGCGTGGAACTACGCCCACACCAACTACGTGATCCTCGGCCAGGCACTCGAAGCCATCGGCGGCGAGAAGCTCGGCCGCCTCATCGCCGACCAGATCATCAAGCCGCTCCACCTGAAGGACACCGCGCCGGTCCTGTCGCCCGACGTGCCGGCGCCGATCATGCATTCCTACAGCAGCGAGCGAGGCCCCTTCGAGGAGACCACGTTCTGGAATCCCTCGTGGCACACGGCCCCCGGCGGGGTGATCACGAGCACGGTGTGCGACATGGCCACCTCTACAGCAGCGATCGGCTCGGGTCAACTGCTCCAGCCGTCGTCGTACGCCGAGCTCGTGACGCCAGCTCAGGCATCGCTGCGGCCACCGCCGCCGGCGTGCTCGGCGTGCCGCCAGTGGGGCAAGAACACCTTCTACGGGCTTGGCGTCCTCGTGTCGAACGGCTGGGTCTATCAGAGCCCGCTCTTCGGCGGTGCCGGCGGCGTCGCCGCCTACCTGCCGGACCAAGGCCTCACGGTCGCCTTGCTCGCCGTGTCGGGCAAGAACACGAAGCCGGGGACGAACGTGGCGATGCAGATCTGGGCGGAACTGGCCCAAGAGCTGACCCCCGACCACGTGCCTGGGCCGCCGGTTGTCGACCCCGGCCCGCCTTCCTAGTGACCCGAGTCACGAGCGGTCAGCACGCCGACTGCTCCAAGACGTGATCGCGGATCGACGGATCTTCAACCCCAATGAGCGAAGGGAGTCGCCGATGTCCCGCACCGCATGTCAAAAGAGCGGCCGCGCGCCGCGAGCAACCCGTGTACGGAGCCGCTCCGGCCTCTGGCTGGTCGCCGGCGCCGTGGTCGTGACGGGCTTGGTCGGCTCGGCCTGCGGAGCCGACAACTCGTCCACCGGATCCACCACCACGACGGCCCCGACATCTTCGCTTCCCACTGAAGCGCTGCGCAGCAGTGTCGAGCACGCCATGTCGGAGCTAAAGGTGCCCGGAGCCGTGGCTCTCGTCGCGTCGCCCGACGACCAGTGGGTCGAGGCGTTCGGAACGCGGACCGTGAAGGGCGCCGAGCCGGTCACGACCGACGACAGTTTCCGCGTCGGTTCGATCACCAAGACGATGACGGGCACCGTCATCCTCCAGCTGGTGCAAGAGGGCAAGCTGCGGCTCGACGATCACGTCAGCAAGTTCTACGCGGGCATACCGAGCGGCGACACCATCACGATCGCCGATCTGCTCGACATGCACAGCGGCCTCCCGAGCTACACGCAGCTCGAGGTGGTCAATCGGGCGATGGACGGCGAACGGTCACGGGCGTGGACCCCGGAGGAGCTCGTCGCGCTGGGAGCGGCTCAGCCGGTCCTGTTCCCGCCAGGTGAGAGATATGACTACTCGAACACGAACACCGTGCTCTTGGGACTGATCGCCACCAAGATCACCGGCAAGGACATCAGCACGCTGCTGACCGAGCGCATCTTCACGCCGTTGGGGCTCATGCACACGGTCATGCCACCCATTACGTCCACCGCCATGCCTGACCCTCATCCCCACGGATACATGTACGGCACCAATGTCAGCACGATGTCGTCGATGGCGCTGCCCGTCGACCAACAGGCAGCCGCCGATGCCGGGACGCTCGCGCCCAACGACTACACGGACCTGAACCCGTCGTGGGCCGGAGCGGCCGGTGCCGCCATCTCGACGGTCGGGGATCTGCGCGTATACGCCGAGGCGCTCGCCGACGGCCGGCTGCTCGACGGACCTGTTCAGCAGGAGCGGCTCGCCAGCGTGAAGCCGATGAATCCCGACGAGCCTTCCAGTCCGGGCTACGGCCTCGCGCTCGCATCCTTCGGACCCATGCTCGGTCACGCCGGCGCCCTCCCCGGCTTTCAGGCGTTCATGGCGCACGACCCGCAGCGGCATCTCACCGTCGTCGTGCTGACGAACCTGCAAGCCAGCCCTTCGGGCGTGGACACAGCCAACACGATCGCCCGGGGCCTCGTCGACATCCTGTACTCGAAGGCAACGACGTCCGTCCCCGCCGACGACGACCACTGATCGATCCTTCCCGACACGGGGCGCGCGACGAATAGCGTGCGCCGTGCATGGGCACGGCCTCGACACCTACGCCCGCGCTGCTCGAGCGCGACGCAGACCTCGAGGCCTTGGCCACCGCGCGGCGCGCCGCGTCGACAGGTCAGGGTCGCTTCGTCATCGTCGAGGGCGGCGCGGGTATGGGCAAGAGCGCCCTCCTCACCGCGACGCGCACGGCCGCCATCGACGAGGGCTTCGAAGTGCTCACCGCTCAGGCCAGCGAGCTCGAGCGCCAGTACGCCTTCGGTGTGGTTCGTCAGCTCTTCGAGGCCCGCACCCGCCGGGCGCCAAACTGGCTCGAGGGTGCCGCGGCGTCGGCCGCTCACGCGTTCGACCCGGCCGAGAGCGCGGGGGGTGCCGTCGGCTTCAATGACGTCTCACTCGCCGTCCTCCACGGCCTCTACTGGCTCACCGTGAATGCGTGCGCAGAGACGCCGATGATGCTGACGGTGGACGACCTGCACTGGTGTGATCAGGCGTCGCTGCGCTTCCTGGCTTACATCGGTCGGCGGCTCGAAGGCATGAGTCTGATCGTCGTCGTCGGACTGCGCAGTGGCGAGCCGTCGCGTCAGGACCCCGTCCTCGCCGACATCGCCCGTCAATCGGATGGAATCGTCATCGCTCCCGCCCCCCTGAGCGAGCCGGCCGTGGCCCAGCTGCTCGAGGAGCGCCTCGGCGCGCCACCGCACGCCCGTTTCACGGCCGCGTGCTGCCGCGCCACGGGTGGCAACCCGCTGTTCCTGGACGAGCTGGCGCGAGCCATGCAAGCCGACCGGGTCCGCCCCGACACCGCCAATCCCGACGTCGTCGCCGATCTCGGCCCACGGGCGGTGTCGCGCACGGTGTTCATGCGCCTCGCTCGGCTGGAGGATGACGCCGTGGCGCTGGCCCGCGCCGTTGCCGTGCTCGGCGAAGGAGGCGACCTCGGCGTGCTGTCGGCCATGACCGACCTCACGCCGGCGGCGATCGAGCCAGCGGCTCGCGCGCTGGTTCGCGCCGAGATCCTGCGGCCCGAGCCACCGCTCGGCTTTCTTCACCCGCTCATCCGAGACGCGGTGTACCACGAGCTCTCGTCGCTCGAAAGGGAAGCACGTCACGCGCAAGCGGCGCAGCTCCTTCGCGCCGCCGGCCGGCCGGCAGAGAGCGTCGCGGCGCATGCCATCGCGTTGCCCCCGTCGGGTCAGGGCTGGGTGGTCGAGTCCCTCCACGACGCGGCCCGCGTCGCCGCCCAGCGCGGCGCGGTCGTCAGCGCGGTGTCGTACCTCCGCCGCGCCATCGACGAGCCGCCCGAACCCGATCAGCACGCACAGATCCTGCTCGAACTGGGGATGGCGGAGGTCATGGCTATCGATCCGGCGCCCGCCACCGAACACCTGTGGGCGGCCTACGCGACGCTCGAGCACGATCCGCTCATGCGCGCGCGCATCGCCGAGATCCTTTCCCGGATGCTGTTGGTCACCGGCCCGCCGGACGAGGCGATAGCTGTGGCCCGGCAGGCCCGGCACGACTTGCCCGCCGAGATGGGCGACGCTCGGCGGGCCCTGGCCGCCGTCGAACTGTTCGCTGCCAACTTCGGCGGCCCCGACCTCGACACCCGCCAGCGTCTCGTGCACGCACTGCAGACGGCCGACGGCGACGGCCCGGGAACGCGGATGATCAAGGCTGTCCTCGCCTGGGACCTCGCTGTCGCCGGCGGCTCGGCGGTGGAATGCATCGATCTCGCCACTGCCGCTCTCGCCGACGGAACACTCATGGCCAAGGACGCCGGCTTCACGAGCGTCGTCGCCGCCAGCGTGCTCGCCCTGGCCGACCGAGATGAGGTGCTCGACCTCTGGGAGGCGGCCTTGCGCGTCGGTCACCACCGTGGATTCCAGCTGACCGTCGCGACGGTGCACGTGTGGCGAGGCTGGACCTGGCTTCGGCGCGGTGACCTCGCCGACGCCGACGATGCGCTGCGCCAGTACGTGATGGCGTCCGAACACCGAGCCGGCGGCGAGATAGCGGGCCGCGCGTACGGTATGGCGTACCTGACGCGGGTGCGCCTCGAGCAGGGTGACCACGCCGGCGCCCGCGAGGCGCTGGCCCAGTCGGGCGACCCGACACCGTGCTCCGACGGCGACATCCAACGCCGCCGCGCTGCCATCGAGCTGCTGCTGGCCGAACAATCCTGGGCCACGGCCCTCGACGCCCTTGATGTCTACCGAGGCCGGCTGCGTCGCGTGGTCAACCCGGCGTGGGCCCCCTACGGGTCGCTGCGGGCCCGGGCGTTGTGCGGCCTGGGTCGTACAGACGAAGCCGTCGCCGCCGCCGCCGATGAGGTGGACGCGGCGCGACGGTGGGGAGTGCCTGGCACAGTCGGCGCGTCGCTGCGAGCGCTTGGCACGGCCCTCGACGCCGACGGCTCGCCCGAATGTCTCACCGTTCTCGACGAGGCTGCCGCCACGACCGCTCAGTCGTCCGCCCGCCTCGAGCACGCCAAGAGCCTCGTGGCGTTGGGCTCGGCGCGGCGACGACGCGGCCGCCCGGCCGACGCCCGGGAGCCGCTCGCCCGCGCTGTCGAGTTGGCCACGGTGTGCGGCGCGTCGCCCCTGGCGGCACAGGCTCTCGACGAGCTGCGGGCCGCCGGGGGCCGGCGGACCGCTCGCAGCGCGTTCGGCCCTGACGCCCTGACGCCCAGCGAGCGCCGCGTCGCGGTACTCGCTGCGGCCGGACACACCAACAAGGCGATCGCCCAGCAGCTGTACGTCACCCCCAAGACCGTCGAAGTTCACCTGTCGAGTGCGTATCGCAAGCTCGGCATCGCGTCGCGGAGTGAACTCGAGGGCTGCGGGCTCTGACGTCGAGTTCGGGGTCGGATGGGGGCTGTCCCCTGATGTTCCGGCGAGCGTGATCCCGCATGATGCGCGCATGGCTTCGAGACGCGTCCTGCTCAACGTCGACGTGACCGTTGACGGTCCCACCATCGCGGGCGCGGTGACCACCGCGGACTTCGATCGACCCTTCTCGGGCCATCTCGGACTCATCGCCGCCATCGAAGAAGCGCTGACCATCGCTGACGAACCCGAGGGCCCAATGTCCTGAGAGGGGTCCGGCCGGTAAACGGAGCGACCGGCGGCAGAGCCCGAGGGAAGCAGAGCGGCGCCGGCGTCGTCGGATCTGGGGACTCGTCAGAAAACATTGGGGTGCGACCCTGATGTGTCCGTGGCGGCGCCCACGGATGATCGAGAGATGAAGGCTTCAGAGGGGTGGC